>JBKGXY010000007.1:0-34183 GCA_046546415.1 Ectothiorhodospira sp. | reverse complement strand
GGAGCACGGGGTGCGCTGGAGCTCGGACGGGACCGGCGAGTTCACCGTGGAGACGGTGGAACGGCCCGAGCGGGGCACCGAGGTGGTGCTGCACCTGAAGGAAGGGGAGGACGAGTTCCTGGACGAGTGGCGGTTGCGGCACATCATCACCCGCTATTCCGACCATATCCCCCTGCCCATCCGCATGCCGGCCGGGGACGACGAGGGCAACCCCTCGGACGAGTGGGAGACCGTCAACCGGGCCTCAGCCCTGTGGACCCGGCCCAGGGGCGAGATCTCCGACGAGGAGTACCAGGCCTTCTACAAGCACGTGGCCCATGATTTCGAGGACCCCCTGACCTGGACCCACAACCGGGTGGAGGGGCGCCACGAGTACACCTCGCTGCTCTACATCCCCCAGCGGGCCCCCTTCGATCTCTGGGACCGGGACCGGCGCCACGGCATCAAGCTCTATGTCCAGCGGGTGTTCATCATGGACGACGCCGAGCAGCTCATGCCCGCCTACCTGCGTTTCGTGCGCGGGGTGGTGGACTCCAATGACCTGCCGCTGAACATCTCCCGGGAGATCCTGCAGAACAACCGGGTGATCGACGGCATCCGCTCCGGTTCCGTCAAGAAGGTCCTGGGGCTTTTGGAGGACATGGCGAAGAACGAGCCCGAGAAGTACCAGACCTTCTGGGATGCCTTCGGCCGCGTCCTCAAGGAAGGCCCCGCGGAGGACCACGCCAACCGGGAACAGATCGCCCGTCTGCTGCGCTTTGCCAGCACCCACACCGGCGAGGCGACCCAGAATGTCTCCCTGGCCGATTACGTGGGCCGCATGAAGGAAGGCCAGGACACCATCTACTACATCACCGCCGACACCCACACCGCGGCCCTCAATAGCCCGCACCTGGAGGTCTTCCGCAAGCGGGGCATCGAGGTGCTGCTGCTCTCCGACCGGGTGGATGAATGGCTGGTGGCCCACCTGACGGAGTTCGAGGGCAAGTCCCTCAAGTCCGTGGCCAAGGGGGACCTGGACCTGGGCGAGGCCGAGACCGAGGAGGAGAAGAAGGCCCAGCAGGAGGCGGAGGAGCAGGTCAAGGATCTGCTGCCGCGTATCCAGGAGGCCCTGGGCGAGCGGGTGCAGGAGGTGCGCTTCTCCCATCGGCTCACCGACTCCCCGGCCTGCATCGTGCTCTCCGAGAACGAGATGGCCCTGTACATGCAGCAGCTGCTCAAGCAGGCGGGCCAGCATCTGCCCGACACCAAGCCGGTATTGGAGGTGAACCCCGGACACCGCCTCATCCAGCGCATGGACCAGGAGGCCGACGCAGAGCGTTTCGGGGACTGGGCCCGTCTGCTGCTGGACCAGGCCATCCTGGCCGAAGGGGGGCAGCTGGAGGACCCCGCCGGCTTCGTGCGCCGTCTCAACACCCTCATCACCAACGCCTGATCCGCTCACACGCCGCCCCTCCCCGGTGGGGGAGGGGCGGCCTTCCCGCCCCCTCTCGGGTCCGGTCTGCACCGGATCTCTCCCTGGTCGCCTTATTCTCCTCCGATCCCGGCCCCGCTCGTGCGTAACCGGATGACCATTCGTCGGGTCAGCCCGGCGCCCTGGTGCACAGCGGCTTCCGGAACCCCCTGAAAACCCGGGCTTCAGCCCATCCGGGGAAGCGCTGAACAGAAAACGGGGTCCTTGTCCAGATTGAAATCTCCCCCCGTACCCTCTAGCCTTTCTGAACTCAATCCCATCATGTAGTGCCTGTTTATTGGGAAAGGCACTACAGGTTGTATCAGAAGAGGATGTCGCCCCCATGAAATCCCAGGCCAGTCAACCCGTTGCAAACCCCCTTTCAAGCGAGGTCGAACTGCAGTCCGCCTCCCTCGATATCTGGGACAAGAAGTACCGGCTCAAGACCCGGACCGGCGAGGTCCTGGACGGTTCGATGGACGAGACCTGGAAACGTGTGGCCCGCGCCCTGGCGGACGTGGAGCAGGACCCGGCCGTTCGGGAGACCTGGTACGAGCGTTTTCTCTGGGCCCTGCGCCACGGCGCCATCCCCGCCGGGCGCATCATCGCCAACGCCGGGGCCTGGGACCACAAGCCCGCCACGTCCACCATCAACTGCACCGTCTCCGGCACCATCGGCGACTCCATGGATGACATCCTGGAGAAGCTCCACGAGGCGGGGCTGACACTGAAGGCCGGCAGCGGCATCGGCTATGACTTCTCCACCCTGCGTCCGCGCGGGGCCTTCGTGGCGGGGGCCGGGGCCTATACCTCCGGACCGCTGTCGTTCATGGAGATCTACGACAAGATGTGCTTCACCGTCTCCTCGGCCGGCGGACGGCGCGGGGCACAGATGGGCACCTTCGACATCGGTCATCCGGACGTGATGGACTTCATCCGGGCAAAGCGCAGCGATGGCAGCCTGCGGCAATTCAATCTCTCCCTGCTCATCACCGCAGACTTCATGGAGGCGGTGCAGAACGACGCCCAGTGGCCCCTGGCCTTCCCCCTGGGGCCCAAGGAGGCGGAGCAGGACGGCATCGACCTGAACGACACCGAGCAGGTCCTGTGGCGTGAGTGGCCCCTGAAGGGAAACTACATCACCAACGGCGAGGGGCTGGTGGCCTGCCGGATCTACAAGCGGATCCCGGCGCGCAACCTATGGAACCTGGTGATGGCCTCCACCTATGACTACGCCGAGCCGGGTTTCGTGCTCATCGACAAGGTCAACGAGATGAACAACAACTGGTGGTGCGAACAGATCCGCGCCACCAATCCCTGCGGTGAACAGCCCCTCCCCCCGTATGGCGCCTGCCTGCTGGGTTCCATCAACCTGACCCGCTTCGTGCAGGATCCGTTCACCGACCGGGCCCGTTTCGATAGGGAGACCTTCCGCGAGGTGGTGCGTGTCTTCACCCGCATGCTGGACAATGTGGTGGAGATCAACGGCCTGCCCCTGGGGCAGCAGCGGGAGGAGATCACCCGCAAGCGCCGCCACGGCATGGGCTATCTGGGGCTGGGTTCGGCCATCACCATGCTGCGCATGAAGTATGGCGATCCGGACTCCCTGGACTTCACCGAGGAGGTGACCCGGGAGATGGCCCTGGCGGGCTGGCAGGCCGGTCTGGAACTGGCCCGGGAGAAGGGGCCCGCCCCCATCATGGACGAGGAATTCGAGGTCACCCCGGCCATGATGCGGCTGCGCCCGGAGATGGCCGAGGACGGTATCCAGGTGGGGGACCGGATCAGGGGCCGGGTGCTGCACGCCCGCTACAGCCGCTACATGCGCAGGGTGGCCGAGGCGGATCCGGAACTGGTGGAGGCCCTGGCAGAGGAAGGCTGCCGCTTCACCCACCACAGCTCCATCGCCCCCACGGGGACCATCTCCCTCTCCCTGGCCAACAACGCCAGCAACGGCATCGAGCCCTCGTTCGCGCACCACTATGCCCGCAACGTCATCCGTTCCGGGCGCAAGACCAAGGAGAAGGTGGATGTCTTCTCCTATGAGCTGCTGGCCTACCGCACGCTGGTGAACGAACAGGCCATGCCCTATTCGGAGGACCCCGAGGCCCGGTTGCCGGAGTATTTCATCACCGCCGACGACATCACCCCCAAGGCCCATGTGGATGTGCAGGCGGCGGCGCAGAGATGGATCGACTCCTCCATCTCCAAGACCGCCAACGTCCCCTCGGATTATCGCTTCGAGGACTTCAAGGATATCTATGTCTACGCCTGGCAGCAGGGCCTCAAGGGATGCACCACCTTTCGCTTCAACCCGGAGGTCTTCCAGGGGGTGCTGGTGAAGGAGAAGGACCTGGAGAACACCACCTATCGGTTCGTGCTGAAGGACGGCAGTGTGGTGGTGGCCAAGGGGAACGAACAGATCGAATACGACGGCGAGATGCACAACGCCGCCAATCTCTACGAGGCCCTCAAGGAAGGGTACTACGGTAAATTCTGAGCCAGGGGCAGCAATAAAATGAGCATCAAGATTGACAAACCCATCGTGGATTTTGGAATCTGTAAAGACGACGCCACGGAAGAGGGCGCCGGCAAGCCCGCCGCTGGTGAGGCTGGGAGCACCGAGCGGGTTTCGCCACAGGCGGCGGCCCCGGAGGCCGCACCCAAGGTGATCCACATGCATGAGAAACTGGAACGTCCGGAGATGCTCCTTGGGTCCACCTACAAACTCAAGACCCCGCTCTCGGAGCATGCACTGTACGTGACCATCAACGACGTGGTCCTCAACCCCGGTACGGAATACGAACTGCGCCGGCCCTTCGAGATCTTCATCAACTCGAAGAACATGGACCACTTCCAGTGGATCGTCGCCCTCACCCGTATCATCTCCGCCGTCTTTCGCAAGGGCGGGGATGTCACCTTCCTGGTGGAGGAGATGCGCTCCGTGTTCGATCCCCGCGGGGGATACTTCAAGAAGGGGGGCAAGTACATGCCCTCCCTGGTGGCGGAGATCGGGGACGCCATCGAGAGCCACATGCGCATGATCGGCCTGATCCAGGACGATGGACTGGACGAACACCAGCGCCGTCTGTTGGAGGAGAAGCGGGCCCAGTACGAGGCGGCCCTGGCGCAATCCGGAGATACCGAAGAGGCACAGGACGGATTCCCTTCCGGGGCCGAGCTCTGCAGCAAGTGCCACACCCGGGCGGTGGTGATGATGGACAACTGCCTCACCTGCCTCAACTGTGGGGAAAGCAAGTGCGGGTGATTCGTTCGGTAGCGCTCAACCGGTGAAGCATCCTGTATGCGCCCCGGGGACGGACACGTCGTCCCCGGGGCGTTTTGCGTTCGTTTCTCCCGTCGGCGGTCAGTAGCCTTCGGCCAGTTCCGCCGCCAGGCGGGCGGCCCCCAGGACTCCGGCGTCCGTGTAGCCGATCTCCTGCACCGGCATGCGCTCCAGCAGGCGGGACATGGGGGGCTTGTCGACGAAGGCTTCCATGAAGGCACCGGACTGGAGCACCGGGAGGAGGCGCGGCGCGATGCCGCCGGCGATGTAGACCCCGCCGAAGGGCAGGCAGGCCAGGGCCAGGTCCCCGGTCTGACCGCCGTAGAGGGCGGAGAAAAGTTTCAGGGTTTCCAGGGCCACCGGGTCCTTCCCCTCCAGGCCCAGCCGGGTGATCTCCGCGGCCGCCGGGTCCACCGAGGCCAGGGCCGCGGACAGCTCGTCACCGGCGCGGACCCCCTCGACCTCCGCCAAGAAGCGGGCGATGCGCCCCAGGCCCCGGCCGCTCAGGAGGTGTTCCCGGGTGCAGCGTCCTTCGCTGCGGGCGATGTGGGCCCATAGCCGTGCCTGGCGCTCGTCGGCGGGGGCGAAGCCGGCGTGGCCCCCTTCCGTAGGGATCAGGCGTACCGGTCGCCCGGGTGCGACGATACAGACCCCCAGGCCGGTACCGGCCCCCACCACCAGCTGGGTCCCCTGGGGTTGCGGGGGGACGGTCTGCAGGGGATGCAGGTGTTCCGGTGGCAAATCGTCCAGGCTGTGGGCGATGCCCTCGAAGTCGTTGAGCAGCCCCACCCGGGGGATCCCCAGGGAGCGCTTCAGCCCCTCGGAATCCAGTTGCCAGGGGAGGTTGGTGAGCCGGGCGTGTTCACGGCCGTCTTCCCGTTCCACCGGCCCGGCCAGGGCGAAGCCGGCGGCGGCAATGCGTATCCCCTCGGCCTCGTGGGCGGTGAGGAAGTCCCGCACCATGGGGGCCAGGTCTTCGTAGGCACTGCTGTCATAGCGCTGTCGTGCGATGGGGACCAGGGTGTCCCGCTCCACCCGCGCCAGCAGGAGCAGGGTCTTGGTGCCACCGATGTCACCTGCCAGGACCTCCATGGTGAACCTCCCCGGGTCACATGAATGAGGGCGCCGCGTGGCGCCGGGGACATTGTCGCACATCCCCATCCCCTGCCAAGGTACCTCTGTTTCCTGTGGGCGGCCCTCAGGAGGAGGTGATGATGCGGGCGCGCTTGGTCTCCAGGCCCTCCAGGAGGTGATGGAAGGCCTTGGTGAAGGCCTCGATCCCCTCGCTCTCCAGCCGGTCGGTGACGCTCTCCAGGTCGATGCCCAGATCCGGCAGGCCCTGGATCAGGGCGCGGGCCTGTTCCGGGGCCTGCCCCAGGGTGGGCTCCACCTGGCCGTGATCCTTGAAGGCGTTATAGGTGGCCGGGGGCAGGGTGTTCACCGTGTCCGCGCCGACGAGGGATTCCACGTAGAGGACATCGCTGTAGGCCGGATCCTTGGTGCCGGTGCTGGCCCAGAGCAGGCGCTGGGGCCGGGCCCCGGCGGCGGCCAGGCGCTGCCATCGCTCCCCCTGGACGATCCGGTTGAAATGGGCGTAGGCCATGCGGGCGTTGGCGATGGCCAGGCGGCCGCGCATGTGCTCCACCGGCCGCCCCTCACGGATGCGTTCGTCCAGCATCTGGTCCAGGGCGGTGTCCACGCGGCTGACGAAGAAGCTGGCCACGGAGGCGATGCGGTCGATGGGTTGACCCTGCTGGAGGCGTGCCTCCAGGCCCTTGAGATAGGCCTCCAGGACCGCCTCGTAGCGGGCCACGGAGAAGAGCAGGGTGACGTTGACGTTCACCCCCCGGGCGGTGAGGGTCTCCACGGCCCGCAGTCCCGGCAGGGTGCCGGGGACCTTGATCATCAGGTTGGGCCGGTCCACCCGCGCCGCCAGTTCCAGGGCCTCCGAGACCGTGCCCTCGGTGTCGAAGGCGAGATCCGGGGAGACCTCCAGGCTGACGTAGCCGTCCCGGCCTTCGGTGTCGCGGTGGGTGTCGGCGAAGAGATCGGCGGCGGCGCGCAGGTCTTCCACGGCCAGGCGGTAGAACAGGTCCTGGGTGGAGCGATCCGGGGCCTCGGTCAGGGCCTGGCGGATCCGGTCATCGTAGAGGTCGCTGCCGGTGATGGCCTTGTCGAAGATGGCGGGGTTGGAGGTGAGCCCCCCCAGGCCGTCTTCGCGGATGAGGCGGGAGAGTTCCCCCGATTCCATCAGGTCCCTGCGGATGTAGTCGTACCAGACGCTCTGCCCCAGTTCGCGCAGGCGAAGCAGCGGGTTGTGTGCGGCCATGTGCTCGGATCCTCGCCGAAGGCGGAAAAAAGAATCAGTATATCGCGCCGGCAGGTCGGGGTTCGACCCCCGGCCGCTTCAGGATGGCGCCGCCAGGTGGTTGGCCAGGGCGACGAATCCCTCCACGGCCACGGTCTCCGGCCGGTGGGCCGGATCGATGCCGGCCGCTTCCAGTTGTTCCGGGGTCGCCAGGCCCTTGAGGGCGTTGCGCAGGGTCTTGCGCCGCTGGCTGAAGGCCTGGCGCACCAGCCGGGCCAATAGGACCTCGTCCCGGGCCGGGTGGGGTGGGGGGGCGTAAGGGGTCAGGCGCACCACGGCGGAGTCCACCCTCGGCGGGGGACGGAAGGCCCCCGGACCCACGGGGAAGAGGGCCTCGGCCCGGCAGCGGTACTGCACCATGATCCCCAGGCGGCCGTAGGCGCCGGTGTTGGGGTGGGCGGTGAGGCGGTCCACCACCTCTTTTTGCAGCAGGAAGTGCATGTCCCGGATATGCCCCGCCTGTCCCAGCAGGTGGAAGATGAGGGGGGTGGAGATGTTGTAAGGCAGATTGCCCACGATGCGCACGGGGGCGCTTTCGGCGAGGGGGGCCAGGTCCAGTTCCAGGGCGTCCAGGGCATGGATGCGCAGCTCCCCCGCCCCGCGGCAGCGGGCCTCCAGGCGGGGGATCACGTCCCGGTCCAGTTCCACCACGTCCAGGCGTCCCAGGCGCTGCAGCAGGGGCAGGGTGAGGGCCCCCAGCCCGGGGCCGATCTCCACCATGGGGGGGTCACCGGGGCGCGGGGCGATGACCTCCACCAGGCGGCGGAGGACGCCCGGGTCGTGGAGGAAGTGCTGGCCGAAACGCTTGCGGGGGTTGTGTTCCAAGGCAGGGGTCTTCAGGGCCGGCAGCGGTGGACGTCGAAGGTGCGTTGCCCATCGCGGACCGGGCCGCGGGGGGTGATGGTGTCCCCCCCCATCTCTGCGGCGGCATTGCGCGCGGCGTGTTCCAGTTCCTCTTCGATGGATTCCGGGGGGCGTTTGAAGGGACCGATGCGCTCCGCCTGGGTGGCGGTGGTACTCCCCAGGTGTTCGCAGTCTCCGATGGCGTCGGGCCGGGCTACCCGGACCGTCTCTCCGTCGGGGGTCAGGGGGACGAAGGCACATCCCGTCGCCAGGGCCAGGACGAGGGCGGGGAGGAGGTGTTGCAGGCGTTTCATGAAGGCGCTCCATCGGGATGAGGGGCGGAAGTCGAGGGATTCGCCGATCCTGCCCCGGCCAGACGGATGGCCAGATCCAGGGCCTCGTGCAGACTGCCCGGGTCGGCCCGGCCGGTGCCCGCGCGGTCCAGGGCGGTGCCGTGATCCACCGAGGTGCGCAGGATGGGCAGGCCCAGGGTGATGTTGACGGCATGGCCGAAACCGGCGTGCTTGAGCACCGGAAGACCCTGGTCGTGGTACATGGCCAGGACCGCATCGACGCCCTCCAGGGATCGGGGGGTAAAGGCGGTGTCGGCCGGAACGGGGCCGGTCAGGGTCATCCCCTCGGCCCGCAGGCGTTGCAGCACGGGTTCGATGATCCGGATCTCCTCGTCCCCCAGGTGCCCGCCCTCACCGGCATGGGGGTTGAGGCCGCAGACCAGGATCCGGGGGTGGGGCAGGCCGAAGCGGGTGCGCAGGTCCCTGTCCAGGACGCGCAGGACCGTCTCCAGCCGCTCGGGGGTGATGTGTTCCGCCACCCGGCCCAGGGGCAGGTGGGTGGTGACCAGGGCGACCCGCAGGTCGTCCGCCGCGAGCATCATCACCGGCAGGGGGGCCTGACAACGCTGGGCCAGGAACTCCGTATGCCCGGTGAAGGGGATGCCCGCCTCGTTGATGACCCCCTTGTGCACGGGGCCGGTGACCAGGGCCTGAAAGGTCCCATCCAGGCAGCCGTCCACGGCCTCACGCAGGGTCTGCAGGACGTAGCCGGCGTTGCCCGGGTCCAGGCGACCGGCGGTGACCGGGCGCGGGGCCGTGCAGCCGGGCCAGACGTGCAGCGTCCCCGCCGGGTCCGGCCGGGGTGGGGTGAGGGGGTCCAGGGGCGTCAGCCGCAGGGGCAGGCCCAGTTGCCGGGCGCGTTCCATGATGACATCGGGGTCGCCGATCACCACCCGCTGCGCGGGGCAGGGCTCGGCGGCGAGAGTGGCCACCAGGTCCGGGCCGATGCCCGCGGGTTCCCCCGGGGTGATGGCGATGCGCGGGGTCGGGGCCGTCATGTTCAGCCCTTACCCCCGTTGGCTTCGTCCTGATCCTGCTCCGCATCCAGGCGGTACTCCACGTAGGATTCGTCCCGCAGCCGCCGCAGCCATAGCTCCAGCTGCTCCTCGCGCTTGCGCTCGTGGATCATGCGTCGCGCCCGGGCCTGCATCCGTTCCCGGGAGCTGTCGTGGGTGCGGCGTTCGTGCACCTTGAGCACGTGCCAGCCGAAGCGGGTGGAGAAGGGTTGGCTGATCTCCCCGGGTGGGGTTTCGTTCATGACCTCCTCGAAGCCGGGAGACATCTCACCGGGGTTGACCCAGCCCAGGTCCCCCCCCTCCAGGGCGCTGCCCCGGTCGTCGGAGTGGGCCCGGGCCAGCTCGGCGAAATCCGTCCCGCCGGCGATGCGCTCGCGCAGGGAGACCAGCCGTTGGCGGGCCTCCTCGTCGCCCACGATCTCGTTGGGGGTGATGAGGATGTGGCTGACCCGGGTCTGTCGCACCTGGGTGCCTTCGCCGCCGCGCCGTTCCACCAGCTGGACGAGGTGGAAGCCGGAGGCGGAGCGGATGACGGGGCTTACCTCCCCTTCCCGCATCGTCACCACGTGGCGGGCGAAGAGGGTGGGGACCTCCCCGGCGGGACGCCAGCCCAGATCCCCGCCTTCCAGGGCATTGTGGCCCTCGGAGGCACGCACCACCAGTTCGGTGAAGTCGGCCCCGGAGGAGACCTCCTCCCGCAGGGCCTCGGCGCGGCGGCGGGCCGCCTCGATGGCCTCGGAGTCGGCCTCCTCGGGGGTGGAGATCAGCAGGTGGCGCAGGTGGTATTCCATGCCGTCGTCGATGCGGCCGCTTTCGCTAGCCAGGAACTCGTCGATCTCCTGCTGGCTCACGTGGATGCGGCTGTCCACCCGCCGCTGATGGAGCTGGGAGAGGGTCATCTCGTTGCGGATCTGCTCCCGGAAATCGGCGAAGTCGATGCCGTCGTCCACCAGGCGGTCGCGGAAGGCCGCCAGGCTCAGGCCGTTCTCCCGGGCGATGTCCTCCATGGCGTTGTTCAGGCGGATGTCATCCACACGGATCCCCATGCGGTCGGCCTCCTGCAACTGCAGCCGTTCCATCACCAGGCGTTCCAGCACCGGTCGCATGAGCTCATCCCGGGGCCGGTCCTGGTCCTCCCGGGCTTCCGTCAGCCGTTGCACGGTGCGCACCCGTGCCAGGAGCTGGCGCTGGGTGATGACGTCATCTTCCGCCACCGCCACGATCCGGTCCAGGGGTTGAGCCGTTTCGGAGGCCGGTACCGCCGAGCCCCACAGCAGGCACAGCAG
Source organism: Ectothiorhodospira sp. (assembly GCA_046546415.1). Lineage (GTDB taxonomy): Bacteria > Pseudomonadota > Gammaproteobacteria > Ectothiorhodospirales > Ectothiorhodospiraceae > Ectothiorhodospira. Next base: position 23,578 of record JBKGXY010000007.1, on the reverse strand, counting down.
AAAGAGGAGACTAGTCAGTGTTTTCATAGCCCAGGATACCTTCGTTCAGCAGTTCGTCCAGGCCGGAGCCGAGGCTGGCCAGCCCTTTGAGGACGAGCTGGAAATAGATGCCGTTGGTGTATTCGTTCTCCACACCATCCGTGAGATAGCGGCGGGAGACGATCCGTGCCCCCCAGCAGCAGGCCTGGTATTCCAGGCCCGCCAGGACCTCCAGGTCCCGCTCGTCCCGGAGGCTGTAGGCCCAGCGCCCGACGGCGCTCCAGCGTTCCGAAAGGGGCCAGGCGAAGGAGAGATCCCCCTGGCGCAGGCGTTCCTCACGCAATCGGTGGCTCAGATTCAGGATCCGCCGTCCATCCTGGTACCGAAGTTGGGTGCTGCTGCGCTCGGTTCGTTCCCGCTGCGGGTCCCACTGCACCGCCCCGCTCAGGCGCCAGCCCGGGGTGGGGCGCCAGGCGATTTCCCCCACCAGGGGAGATCGGGCCCGCTGGATGGCTGGTCGTGCCGGGTTCAGTCGTACCCGCTGGTCCGCAAGATAGTGGATCTGCCCCAGGCTGGCGCGCAAGTGCTCCTCGGCGTTGTCCGGATCGATGATCCGGGTGGTGAGGGCCGTGGTGACCCGGTTGCCGTCGGCCACCCGGTCGGGGCCACTGAAGCGTGCGCTCCGAAAGAGTTGATCGAAGTCAAAATTATACTCCGATGTGTCGAAGCGTGGGATCGCGTCCTGATCCCGGTAGGGGGTGTAGGTGTAGAAGATGCGCGGTTCCAGGATCTGCAGGTGGTCCTCTCCGGTGATGCGCTCGAAGATGAGCCCCCCGTCCAGGCTGAAGGTGGGCAGTTCCCGCTGCAGGTGGCTCCCTGTGTTCGGGGGGGCATCCTCCAGGGCGTAGTGGGTGAAGCGGTAGTCCAGCTTCGGGGTGAGGAACCATGCGGGCCCCCGCAGGGGCAGGCTGAGGGTGGGCTGCAGGTCGGTGCGTCGCGCGGTCACGCTGTCCTCGCGTTCGAAGGCCACCCACTCGGCCTGCAGGTCCAGATTCAGGTCGCCGGCGACCCCGGGCCAGTGGCCCTGGTAGCGCATCTGGGGCAGACGTTTATAGGGGCGGTTGGCCGGACCGAGGTTCTCGTCCAACGTCTGGAAGTCCTCCACCCGGGCCATCAGGTTCCATCCTGTTCCCCAGTAACGCAGGTCCGCCAACCGCTGCAGGTGGGTCTGACTGGTATCGTCCAGGGAGCTGCCCAGGTCGTCGAAATAGTCTGGGTCGGAGACGTCGGTGCCCTGGGTGTGGAGGCGCATCCGTGGGGCGATGGCCCAGGTATGCTCCCAGTCGACGTGGCTGCGCCTGTCTCCGTGGATCCGGTCGTCCGGGAGCAGGTCCACCTGGATCTCGCCGGCGCTGCGGGGCTCGAGATAGCGGAATTCCGTCCTGAGCATGGTGCCGCGCCGGCCGATGAGGCGGGGGGCGATGGTGGCGTCGCGGTTGGGGGCCAGGTTCAGATAATAGGGGATCTCGATGTCCAGGCCGGTGTTGTTGCCGTTGCCCAGACTCGGTACGAGTAGCCCCGACTGGCGGCGGTCATCGATGGGGAAGTCGATCCAGGGGGTATAGAACAGGGGGACTCCGTAGAAGCGCAGGAGTACATCCCGGGCGGTGCCTCGCCCGCTGTCACGATCCAGATCCACCGTCTCCGCCCTCAGGAGCCAGTCCTCCCGTCCCGGGTCGCAGGTGGTGAAGGTGGCCCCTTCCAGGTGGAACCGTCCGCTTCCTTCCGGTTCGATCTCCCGGGCCGAACCCCGGGCATGGCGGGGCAGGTAGCGGTAGTCCCCGCTTTCGAATCGCCCGGTCCGGTCGTTCAGGTCCAGGTATCCTCCGGGGCTTTCCAGCTGGAAACCGTCCGGATCGGTGAGGCGCACCGCGCCCCGGGCGGTGAGGCGGTCGGTGCCCGGGTCGTAGGTCATCCGGTCCGCACGCAGGTTGCGGCCCAGTTGGTGGACCTCCACCTCGCCCTCGAGGCGGGTTCGACCCTGCGTATCCATCCGGGCCTCGTCGGCGAGGAAACGGACGCGTTCATCCCCCCCCTCGGGGGAACGGAGTTCGGGGGGCGGGGGCTGCGATTCGCACAGGGCCCAGGGGTCGGCGGCCGCCGGAAGGGCGAGACCCGCCAGGCAGGGCAGAAGCAGCAAGCGTCGGTACACCGTGGCCAGTCCGGGATCCACTTTGGGTGGAGGCCGCTTCGCAGCGGCGTGGGTGATGTGTGCGGGGGATTCCCGGGAATCCCCCGCGGGAGGACAAAGGCTTCAGCGCCCGCCCTCCGTCGCCTGCAGGATGCGGGAGACGGCGTTGAAGATGTCCTCGATCTCGCCTTCGCCCTTGACGGTCTTGAGCAGGTCCTTGTCCTGGTAGTATTCCACCAAGGGCTGGGTCTGCTCCTCGTAGACCTTGAGCCGGTTGCCGATGGTCTCTTCGTTGTCGTCGGCGCGGTGTTTGAGTTCGCCGCCGCAGAGGTCGCAGGCGTTCTCCTGGCGCGGGGGGTGGGTGAACCGGTTGAATACGGCACCGCAGGAGGCGCAGGTGAGGCGACCGGTGAGACGCTGCATCAGGATCTCGAAGTCCACGTCGATGAGCAGGGCCACGTCCAGGGGCTGGTTCAGGTCCGAGAGCATGTCGTCCAGGCTCCGGGCCTGGTTGAGGTTGCGGGGGAAGCCGTCCAGGATGTAGCCGCGTTCGGTGTCCGGCATGGCCAGACGTTCGCGGATCATCCCCAGGACGATCTCGTCGGGGACCAGTTGCCCCGCGTCCATGGCGGCCTTGGCCTCCTGGCCCAGGGGGGTCTCGGCGGCGACGGCGGCACGCAGGAGGTCACCGGTGGAGATCTGCGGGATCTTGTATCGTTCCATGATCAGCTTGGACTGGGTGCCCTTGCCGGACCCCGGTGCGCCCAGAAGCACGATGCGCATGGTAGGTTCCCCTTGGGATTTGGCTTTGAATTTGAGGGTTTGAAGGCAATAGGCGAAGACTTATACCTGCTCGGCGGCGGCGCACGCAAGCGTCAATGCCCCGGGGTTCCCTTTTCGCGCCGCGTCATGCCGGTATAATGCGGCCTCCCGATTCATTCGCGTGATGGAGTCGCTGACCCATGAATATAGACAAGATTTCCGCCGGCAAGGACGTGCCCAACAATATCAACGTGATCATCGAGATCCCTGCCCAGTCCTCACCGGTGAAGTACGAGGTGGACAAGGACAGCGGGGCCCTGCTGGTGGACCGGTTCATGGCGACCCCCATGTTCTATCCCTGCAACTACGGTTTCGTGCCCCACACCCTGTCCGATGACGGCGATCCGGTGGACGTGCTGGTGATGACCCCGTATCCGCTGCTCAGCGGAAGCGTCATCCGCTGCCGTCCCGTGGGCGTGCTCAACATGACCGATGAGGCGGGCGAGGACGCCAAGCTGCTGGCCGTGCCGGTGTCCAAGCTCTCCCCCGAGTACGACGGCATCCAGGGCCCGGATGACGTGCCGCCGCTGCTGCTGGAGCAGATCCGCCACTTCTTCGAGCACTATAAGGAACTCGAGCCCAATAAGTGGGTCAAGGTTCAGGGATGGGCGGGTGCCGATGCCGCCCGTGCCGAGATCGAGTCCTCCGTGCAGCGATTCCGGGGCAAGGGCTGATCCCGGGGCCATTCCGAGGGGCCCGCCCGGGCTCCTCGAGTCCTGTCTGTATCCCGTCGAACCCGAGTATCGATGTCCTTCCGTCAGCCCCTCAAGAACCATCATCAGGAACAGCGTCTCTTTCTGGCCCGGGTGGTGATTGTGGCGGTGGGTGTGGCTGTGCTCTTCGCGCTGCTGGGGGTGCGCCTGGGGTTGCTGCAGGTGGCAGGACACAGCCACTTCGCCACCCTCTCGCAGAACAATCGGGTGCGCCTGGAGGTGCTGCCTCCGCCCAGGGGGCTGATCTATGATCGCCACGGGCAGCTGCTGGCCGAGAACCGTCCCGCCTACCAGCTGGAGGTGATCCCCGAACAGGTGAAGGATATGGAGGATACCCTGGAGCGCCTTTCCCGGGTCATCCCTCTGAGCGAGGTCGAGATCCGGCGTTTCCGCGCGCTCCTGGAGCGCAAGCGCCCCTTCCAGTCGGTGCCTCTCAAGTTCAATCTCGGCGATGACGTGTTGGCGGACTTTGCCGTGGATCGCCATCGCTTCCCGGGGGTGGATGTGCACGCCCGGGTGGCGCGCCACTATCCCCATCGCGCTGCCATGGCCCATGTGGTGGGCTACGTGGGGCGCGTCAATGAGCACGAGCTGGCCAACCTGGATGCCGAGCGTTACGCCGGCACCACCCACATCGGCAAGATGGGCGTGGAGCACCAGTACGAGTCGGTGCTCCACGGTGAACCGGGATACCAGAAGGTGGAGGTGAACGCCCAGGGGCGGGTACTGCGGGTGCTGGAGCGTCATCCGCCCCGGCCGGGGCAGGACCTGGTGCTGAGCATCGATTCCCGGCTGCAGCATGCGGCCCAGGCGGCCCTGGCGGGTCAGGCGGGGGCCATCGTCGCCCTGGAACCCGCCACCGGCGAGGTGCTGGCCCTGGTGAGCCTGCCCAGTTTCGATCCCAACCTGTTCGTCCACGGCATCCCCTTCTCCATCTACGAGGCCCTGCGTGCCCATCCCCGCCAGCCGCTGTTCAATCGGGCCTTGTCCGGCCAGTACCCCCCGGGATCCACCCTCAAGCCCGTGATCGGTCTGGCGGGACTGGAGCACGAGGTGGTCACCGCCAATGAGGTGATGCAGACCCGTGGATACTACTCCCTACCCAATCACTCCCACCGCTACCGGGACTGGAAGAATCACGGGGCGGTGGACCTGGATAAGGCCATCACCCAGTCCTCGGACGTCTATTTCTACGACCTGGGCCACGAACTGGGGATCGATCGGGTCTCCGCCTTTCTGAGCCGCCTCGGGCTGGGGCAGCTCACCGGCATCGACAGTACCGGCGAGCGCAAGGGTCTCCTGCCGTCCCGGGAGTGGAAACGGGCCGTGCATAATCAGCCCTGGTATCCCGGTGAGACCCTCATCACGGCCATCGGACAGGGCTACATGCTGTCCACGCCGGTGCAGCTGGCTTCTGTGGCCGCCACCCTGGCCACTCGCGGGGCGCGTGTGCGGCCCCGTCTGCTGCGGGGCCCTGCCGATGCCGCTGGGGAACTCCATGAATCCATTCCTCCCGAGACCTTGCCGCCCGTCATCCTGGACGACCCGGGGCATTGGGAGGAGGTGCTGGAGCCCATGGAACATGTGGTGCATCGGCGCAATGGCACGGCCCATGGCGCCATCGGGGATGACCTGGCGTACCGCATGGCCGGCAAGACCGGTACCTCCCAGGTCTATGGCCTGGCCAAGGACGAGGAATACAAAGCGGAAGAGGTGGCCCTCCATCTTCGGGATCACGCCCTGTTCATCGGTTTCGCCCCCGCAAAGGCCCCCCGCATCGCCGTGGCGGTGCTGGTGGAGCATGGGGGCAGCGGCGGTTCCGTGGCGGCGCCGGTGGCCCGCCGGGTGATGGACGCCTATCTGCTGGAGGGGGCCCCTTGATGTATGAATCCGCGGCGGGTGAGGACAGTCTTCCGGGGCGCCTGCTGCTGCGTGTCCTGCACCTGGATCTGCTCCTCATGGTGGGGCTGCTGCTGCTGCTTGCCCTGGGGTTCGTGGTGCTCTACAGCGCCAGCGGTGGTGACACCGGCATGCTCTACCGCCAGGGGGTGCGTGCCGGGATGGCACTGGCGGTGATGCTGGTGCTGGCCCGGATTCCCCATCCCCACCTGTGTCACGGGTCCCCCTGGATCTATCTGGTGGGGGTGGTGCTCCTGGTGGCGGTGATGTTCTTCGGCGAGATGGGCAAGGGGGCACAGCGCTGGCTGGATCTGGGGCTGTTCCGGTTCCAGCCTTCGGAACTGATGAAACTGGCCATGCCCATGATGCTGGCCTGGTATTTCGCCGAGCGTCCCCTACCGCCCCGGCTGGGGGAGCTGATGGTGGCTGGCGTGGTGCTGGTGATCCCGGTGGTGCTCATCGCCCGTCAGCCGGACCTGGGCACGGCCCTGCTGGTGGCCGGGTCCGGCCTGGTGGTGATCTTCATGGCGGGGATCCGCTGGCGGGTCCTTGCGGGTCTGGGGGCGGGGGTGCTGATAATGGCGCCTTTGTTGTGGCATTTCATGCATGACTACCAGCGGCGGCGGATCCTCACCCTGCTGAATCCCGAGAGTGACCCCCTGGGGGCCGGTTATCACATCATCCAGTCCAAGATCGCCATCGGGTCCGGGGGGCTCTACGGCAAGGGATGGCTCAACGGCACGCAGTCCCAGCTGGAGTTCCTGCCCGAGCGTTCCACGGACTTCATCTTCGCGGTCTACGCCGAGGAGTTCGGGTTTCTGGGGGTGCTGGTCCTGCTGGCGCTGTACCTGCTGGTCATTCTTCGGGGCCTGGTGATCGCCGTTCGGGCTCAGGACTCCTATGCCCGGTTGTTGGCGGCGAGCCTGAGCTGCACTTTCTTTATCTACGCCTTCGTCAACATGGGCATGGTCTCGGGGCTGCTGCCGGTGGTGGGGGTGCCCCTGCCCCTGGTGAGCTATGGCGGCACGTCCATGGTGACCCTGATGGCGGCATTCGGTATGCTCATGTCCATCCAGTCCCACCGCAGACTCCTGGCCCGCTGATGACCCGCCCCGGTCCCAATCCCTCCCGCCGTCCGTGGATGGCGCTCCCCTTCCTGATCCTGCTGGGGAGCCTCGCTGATGCGCCCCGTGCGGAGGAAGCCCCCCAGGTCGGCGAGACCCCCTATCTGGAGCGTGACGAGGTGCAGGAGTTCGTGCGCGGGATGGCCGAGGAGGGCGTGGATCCGGACTGGGTGGAGGACCTGCTGGCCTCGGCAAAGCCCCGCCAACAGGTCCTGGATCTCATCTCCACCCCGGCCGAGGGCAAGCCCTGGCACGAATACCGGACCATCTTCGTCAACCCCCGGCGGATCGAGGCGGGGGTGGACTTCTGGGACGCGCACGAGCGCACCCTCCTGCGGGCCCAGGAGCGTTTCCGGGTCAACCCGGAGTTCATCGTTGCCATCATCGGTGTGGAGACCTTCTACGGCCGTCATCAGGGACGCATTCCGGTGTTGGATGCCCTGGTGACACTGGGCTTTGATTACCCTCCCCGGGCCGGCTTCTTCCGCTCTGAGCTGGGTCACTTCCTGCATCTGTTGAAGGAGGAAGGCCTGGAACCGCGCAGGACCCTGGGGTCCTATGCCGGGGCCATGGGGCGGGGTCAGTTCATCCCATCCAGCTACCGGGAGTATGCCGTGGACTACGACGGCGATGGCCGGCGCGACCTCATGGGGTCCTGGCCCGATGCCATCGGCAGCGTGGCCCACTACTTCCGCCGTCACGGCTGGATCATGGGTGCCCCTGTGGCCGTCCCGGCCCGGGTGGAGGGGGATGATTACAAGGAGCTTCTAGGGGGGGGGTACCGTCCGCGCCACACCCTGGATGAACTGCGCGCACACGGGGTGCGTCCCGACGGGCGGGTGGACGACGGCACCCGATTCTCGGTGATCGAGCTGGAGACGGAAGGGGGCCCGGAGGTGTGGCTCGGGCTGGAGAACTTCCATGTCATCACCCGCTATAATCGCAGTCCGTTGTACGCCATGGCGGTGCTGGAGCTGTCCAGTGAGATCCGCCGTGCCCGAGAGGAAGGGGAGGACCCATGAACGGGCTGCGGTCCTGGCCGCTGGTCCTGGTGGTCCTGCTGATGGCCGGGTGTGCCGGGCCCCGGGGTGCCGGTGACGCTGCGCCACACCCGGACCGGGTTCCCGATCTGTCCGCAGTGGCCGAGCCCACGCCGCGGGATGAACCCCCGAGCCGCTACGGCAACCCGGATCGTTACGAGGTCTTCGGCCGGGTCTACCATACCCTGGAGACGGCCCGGAACTATCGGGAGCGGGGGATCGCCTCCTGGTACGGTACCAAATTCCATGGGCGACGCACCTCCAGTGGTGAGCCCTACGACATGTATGCCATGACCGCTGCCCACACCACCCTGCCGTTGCCCACCTACGTGCGGGTCACCCACCGGGAAAACGGGCGGAGCGTGGTGGTGCGGGTCAATGATCGGGGGCCGTTCGTGGACGATCGCATCATCGATCTGTCCTACGCCGCGGCACACCGCCTGGGGATGCTGGAGACGGGGACGGCCCCCGTGGAACTGGAGGTCATCGATCCCGCAGGGCGGCCGGTGGCCGAAGGGGGTGAGGGGCCCGAGCCGGCCCCTATCCCGGAAACCCTTTCTGGGGATGGGGCGGCGCCACCGCAGAGGGGTGCCGAGTCCACGGCAGGGCCGTCCGGCGGCCATCTCATCCAGGTGGGCGCCTTTGCCAGCCGGGAGAACGCCCGTCTTCTGAAGGCACGTCTTCAGGCCCGGGGGCTGGGACCGGTCTCCGTCACCGAGCACGACAACAGCGGGCCTCCCCTGTACCGGGTCCGGATCGGGCCCGAGGCGGACGGGAAGCGGGTGCTGCGCATGGTGCAAACCCTGGAGGCCATGGGGCTTGGGCGCTACCACGTGATTGCCGACTGAGTCCCGGCGCGCAGGCGCCGCGCACTGGTATCATGACCCGCTGAACGCTCCCCGATCCCTTTATCAAGAAGCCGCGACGAACCATGATGAGACGCCTGATCCCTCTCCTGATCCTCTGTCTGCTCTGGCCCGCCGGGGCCTGGGCTGCCGCCCTGGAGGTGCCGCCGCCGTCGGATCTCTCCGCGCGCAACTACCTGGTCATGGAGGCCGCCAGCGGCACCGTCCTGGCCGAGCGGGATCCGGACCAACGGGTGCCTCCCGCGAGCCTCACCAAGCTCATGACCGCCTATCTGGTGTTCAGGGAATTGGAAAAGGGCGACCTGACCCTGGACACGCGCATCGAGGTGAGCGAGAACGCCTGGCGTACCGGCATGACCGGGGCCTCGCGCATGTTCATCGAGGTGGGCAGCCGCGTGAGCGTGGAGGATCTGCTCCGGGGGGTCATCGTGCAATCGGGTAACGATGCCTGTGTGGCCCTGGCCGAGCGCGTGGCCGGAACCGAGGGGGCCTTCGTGGACCTGATGAACGCCCAGGCCCGGTCCCTGGGCATGGAGAATACCCGATTCGCCAACAGCCACGGATTGCCCACGCAGCAGGAGCAGTATACCTCGGCACGGGATATGGCCCGACTCATGCGCGCCCTGATCCGGGAGTTTCCCGACCTTTATCGGTTCTATGCCCAGCGCAGCTTCACCTACAACGGCATCCCTCAGAACAACCGGAACCTGCTGCTGTGGCGGGACGAATCCGTGGACGGTGGCAAGACCGGCTGGACCAGGAAGTCCGGCTATAACCTGGTGTCCTCCGCACAGCGCGATGGCATGCGCCTGATCGTCGCGGTCATGGGGATCGACGCCCCGGACCACGAGCAGGGCGGGCGTCTGCGGGCGAACGAGTCCCAGGCCCTGTACAATTGGGCCTTCCGCCAGTTCGAGACCCACCGGCTCTACGAGGCGGGGGAGGCCCTGACCCGGGCCCGGGTCTGGAAAGGGGCCGCCAAGGAGGTCCCCCTGGGGCTGTCGGAGCCCTTCCACGTGGCCATCCCCAAGGACAGTTACGCCGATCTGGAGGCCCAGACGGCGCTGGAAGGTCGACTCATGGCCCCGATCCGCCAAGGAGGCCAGTATGGGCAGGTCCGCATCACCCTGGAAGGGGAACCCGTGGCCTCCCGGCCTCTGGTGGCCCTGGAGCCGGTGGAACAGGGTGGATGGTTCCGGCGGCTGCTGGACACCGTCTGGCTCTGGATCTTTTGACTCCTCCATGCATGATGGCCCGTTTCGGGCCGAGCGGAACCGCCCATGAGTGAACAGAAGACCCTCTTTCTCAATGGGGACTATCTCCCAGAGCAGGAAGCCGCCATCCCGGTGCTGGACCGGGGCTTCCTGTTTGGTGATGGGGTGTACGAGGTCATCCCCGTCTTCGGTGGCCACCCCTTCCGTCTGGAGCAGCACATGGCTCGGCTGTCCCGTAGCCTGGCGGAGGTGCGCATCCCCGATCCCCATACCCGTGAGGCCTGGGCTGCGGTGTTCCACCGTATCCTGGAGCTCAATCCCGGCGGGGATCGCAGCCTGTACATCCAGGTGACCCGGGGGGTGATGGCCCATCGGGAGCACGCCTTTTCCGGCGAACTCGCGCCCACCGTGCTCGTGATGGTCAACCCCATCGCCCCACCGGACCCTGCGGTGCTGGAGCAGGGGGTGTCCGCCGTGGTGATGGAGGACCATCGCTGGTCCCGGTGTGACATCAAGGCCATTACGCTGCTGCCCAACGTCCTCGCCCGCCAGCACGCGGTGGATGCCGGGGCCACGGAGGCCATCCTGGTGCGCAATGGATTGGCCATCGAAGGGGCCGCCAGCAACCTGTTCATCGTCGTGGACGGGGTCCTGGTGACCCCCCCCAAGGATCGCCAACTGCTGGCGGGGATCACCCGGGACCTGGTGCTGGAACTGGCCGAGGAGGCGGGGATGCCGGTAATGGAGACCGCCCTTCCCGCCTCCCGTCTGCTGGAGGCCAGCGAGATCTGGCTTACCAGTTCCACCCGCGAGATCCTCCCGGTGACCCGTCTGGAGGGGGCCCCCGTGGGGGACGGCCTTCCGGGGCCGGTGTGGGCACGGATACACGCCCTCTATCAGGATCGCAAGGTCCGGCTCAGGGAGGGTGGGGCATGAGCGGCGCGCGCCCCGATACCGATGCGCTCTTTCCCTGCACCTTCCCGGTGAAGGTGATGGGGCCGGCGGTCCCGGAGTTTGGCCAGCGGGTGCGGGAGGTCGTACGGCGCCATGTCCCGGAGGTGGAGGAGTCGGATTTCTCCAGCCGGGCCTCCCGGGGTGGGCGGTACAGCGCCATCACCGTGATCGTGCAGGCGCAAAGCCGCGAACACATGGATGCCCTGTATCGGGAACTCAGTGCGTGCGAACTGGTGACCCTGACCCTGTGATCCCGGACGCAGGGGAGGCCCGCGGGTCCATCCGGCTGCGGCGCCTGGGCCGGGCGGACTACCTGCCCGTTTGGCGGCGCATGCAGGCCTTCAACCAGGGCCGGACCCAAACCACTGCGGATGAGCTCTGGCAGGTGGAGCACCCCCCCGTGTTCACCCTGGGGCTCAACGGTCGGCGCGAACACCTGCTGGATCCCGGGGAGATCCCGGTGGTGCCGGTGGACCGGGGGGGGCAGGTGACCTATCACGGCCCCGGTCAGGTGGTGCTGTATGTGATGCTGGATCTGCGTCGCCAGGGCATCGGGGTGAGGGCCCTGGTCAGCGCCCTGGAGGGGGCGGTGATCGACTATCTGGCGGGCCTGGGCATCGCGGCCGAGGCCCGGGCCGATGCCCCAGGGGTCTACGTGGATGGGGCCAAGATCGCGGCCCTGGGCCTTCGGGTGCGCCGGGGGGGCAGCTACCACGGCCTGGCCTTCAACCTGGATCCGGATCTGTCCGCCTATCTTCGCATCCACCCCTGCGGCTACCGCGACCTGGCCGCCACGTCGCTGATGGCCCTTGCGGGGGATGCCCCGCCGTGGCGGGTGGTGGCGGATGACCTCGCCCGGTGCCTGGCGGAACGACTGGGGCGTGGGCTGGAATGGGCGGGGGAGGCGGACTGAAGGCGCTCCGGACTCAGAGGTATTCCCGCCAGTGGCGGGGGCGGTGATCCCGGCAGCCGTGGTTCTGATGGCGGTAGAGATGGACGAAGACCCGCTGCGCGGCGCCGTGCAGGGTCTCGGACTCATCGGCCGTCTCCAGGCCCAGGTTGGCCCGGATGGTGTCCTCGCTGTACTGGTAGAGGGCTCGCCGCAGCTTGGCCAGCAGGCTGTTGTCCAACTGGAATCCCAGTTCCGTCAGGGCCTGTTCCAGTTCCGCGTAGGTGATCTCGCGGATGTCGTAGACCACCACAAGACGGTTGACCCCGGCGGCTTGCACCGCGCGGATGCTGGGGACCGCCCGCAGCATGAGCCAGGCGCCCTCCACCTGCGTCTGCGGGTCCTGCGGGCCCTTGAACATCAGGTCCCGCCGCCGGATGTAGGCCTCGTCGGGTTCCATGGGCCCATGCTAGCGGTCCGGCGGGATAATGCAAGATAGAATGTAGGGTCTTTGTGCCCGTGCTCAGGGGGCCACGGGGGGCAGGCGGCCCTGGCAGACCCGGTCCCGCCCCCCTAGATCCCGCAGGGTGGACACCGCCGAGAAGCCGGCCGCCTCGAACAGGGCCCGCACCGCCATCCCCTGGTCCGCGCCGTGCTCCACCAGGAACCATCCCCCAGGCAGGAGATGGGATGGGGCCCCGTTCACCAGGGTGCGCAGGTCCGCCAGGCCGTCGGGTCCGGCGGTGAGGGCCTCGGTGGGTTCGAAGCGCAGCCCGGCCAGATGGGGGTCGCCCAGCGCCACATAGGGTGGGTTGGAGACGAGGACATGGAAGGGCATCGCGCCCAGTGCCCCGAACCAGTCCCCCTGGAGGAATCGGATGCGTGGCGCCAGGCCCAGACGCCGGGCGTTCTCCCGTGCCATCTCCAGGGCCCGGGCACTGCGGTCGGTGGCGGTGATCCGCGCCCGGGGGCGTTCCCGGGCCAGGGCCAGGGCGATGGCGCCGGAGCCGGTGCCCAAGTCCGCCACCCGGAGCTCCTGCCCCTCGGGGAGGCAGGCCAGGGCCGCCTCCACCAGGGTCTCGGTGTCCGGGCGGGGGACCAGCACCCCCGGGCCCACCGCCAGGGGCAGGGACCAGAACTCCCGCGTCCCCAGAAGATAGGCCAGCGGTTCGCCGTCGGCGCGGCGGGCAGCCCAGGCCCGGGTCCGTTCCACGCCCCCGGCGGGGGCCGCATCGGGGCCGTGGGCATAGAGCCAGGCCCGGTCCCGTTCCAGGGCGGCGGCCACCAGCTGCCGGGCCTCCGGAGCCGGATCCGCCAGACCGGCCAGGGTGTGGCGGGTCTCGGCCAGCAGTTCGTCGACGGTCATCGGTGTTTCCGCGGGAGGGGGGGCGTCAGCCGTCCCCGGCCAGGGCGGCCAGTTGCTCGGTCTGGTGTTCCTGGAGCAGGGGCTCGATCACCGGATCCAGCTCCCCGGCGAGGATGCCCTCCAGTTTGTACAGGGTGAGATGGATGCGATGGTCCGTCACCCGTCCCTGGGGGAAGTTGTAGGTGCGGATGCGTTCCGAGCGGTCTCCACTCCCCACCAGGCTCTTGCGGGTGGCGGACTGTTCCGACTGCTGTTTCTGTTCCTCCATCTCCAGCAATCGGGCCGCCAGGAAGTTCATGGCCCGGGCCCGGTTCTTGTGCTGGGAGCGCTCCTCCTGGCATTCCACCACCAGTCCGCTGGGCAGATGGGTGATGCGCACGGCGGAGTCGGTCCGGTTCACGTGCTGCCCCCCGGCGCCGCTGGCCCGGTAGGTGTCCACCCGCAGGTCCGCCGGATTGATCTCCTGGATCTCCATCTCGTCCGGTTCCGGCATCACCACCACGGTGGCGGCGGAGGTGTGGATGCGGCCCTGGGATTCGGTCTCTGGCACCCGCTGTACCCGGTGGGCGCCGGATTCGAACTTCAGCCGGCCATAGACCCCCTGACCGCTGATGCGGGCGATGATCTCGCGATAGCCCCCGTGCTCCCCTTCGCTGGCGGAGAGCACCTCCAGGCCCCAGCCCCGGGTCTCGGCGTAACGGCCGTACATGCGAAAGAGATCCCCGGCGAACAGGGCGGCCTCGTCGCCGCCGGTGCCGGCGCGGATCTCCAGGAAGGTGTTGCGGCCGTCGTGGGGGTCCCGGGGGATAAGCAGGCGCTGCAGGTCCTGTTCCAGGGCCTCCAGTCGGGACTCGGCGGCGGCCGCCTCTTCCTGGGCCATGGCCCGCAGTTCCGGGTCCGGGTCCCGGGCCATCTCCCGTGCCGATTCCAGTTCCTGCTGTGCCTCGTGGTAGTCGTTCCACGCCGCCACGGTGGGCTCGAGCTGACTGTATTCCACCGAGTAGCGGCGAAAATCCTCCTGATCGGCGATGGTTCCGGGGTCGGCCAGTAGCCCCCCCAGCTCCTCGAAGCGTTCAGCGATGCCTTCCAGCTTGCGGCGGATGGAGTCTTTCACGAATCGGAAGGACGGCCTTCGTCCGTGGTCTCCGGAAGGTTGAACAGCACATGGGCCGCGTCGATCAGCTCCAGTTTGCCCTCGCGGGCCGCCTGGTTCATGTTGTGGCAGGGGTCATGCAGGAGTTTGTTGGTGAGGGTGTGGGCCAGATAGCCCAGGGCCTCTTCGGAGGACTTGCCTGCCGCCACCATCTGCAGGGCCTTGTCCAGGACCTCCAGCTGGATGCTGTGGGCCTTTCCGCGGAAGGCGCGGATGGTGCTCACCGCGTCCTGGGCCCGTAGCCAGCCCATGAAGGTACTCACCTGGGACTCGATGATCTCCTCGGCCTGCTGGGCCGCCTCGCGGCGGGATTGCAGATTGTCCTGGATGACCTCTTCCAGGTCGTCCACGGTGTAGAGGTAGACGTCGTCCAGGCGGCTCACTTCGGGTTCGATGTCCCGGGGCACGGCGATGTCCACCATGAACATGGGGCGGTGCTTGCGGGCCTTCAGGGCCCGCTCCACCGCCCCTTTGCCGAGGATGGGCAGCGGGCTGGCGGTGGAGGAGATGAGGATGTCCGCCTCCGGCAGCCGGGACGGGATCTCGGGCAGGGTGATGATCTCGGCGTTGAACTCCTCCGCCAGGGGGCGGGCGCGTTCCACGGTGCGGTTGGCCACGATGATGCGCCCGATCTGGTTGGTCTGGAGGTGGCGCGCGGCCAGTTCGATGGTCTCGCCGGCACCGATCATCAGCGCCGTCAGGGGCTTCATGTCGCCCCAGATCTGGCGGGCCAGGGAGACGGCGGCGAAGGCTACGGAGACCGGGCTGGAGCCGATGGCCGTTGAGGTGCGCACGTTCTTGGCCACGGAGAAGGCGTGCTGGAACAGACGGCCGAGCTGCCGGCCCACGGTCCCGGCGGAGCCTGCGGTCTGATAGGCGCCCTTGAGCTGGCCCAGGATCTGGGGCTCTCCCAGGACCAGGGAATCCAGTCCGCAGGCAACACGCAGCAGGTGGCGCACCGCGTCGTCGTTCTGATGGCGGTAGATGTAGGGCTGGATCTCACCGGGCTTGAGCCGATGGAAATCGCTCATCCAGTGCAGGACGCGCTCCGCCGGCTGGTGCTCCTCCGAGCGGAAGTAGATCTCCGTCCGGTTGCAGGTGGAGAGGATGGCGGCCTCGTCGACGGAGGCAAACTGGGTCAGCCCGGTCAGGGCCTCCTCCATGCGGTCGGGGGAGAATACGACCCGTTCACGGATCCCGACGGGGGCCGACTTATGGTTGACTCCGAGAGTAAAAAGCATCGCTCGTGAAGACCTGGTGAATAGCGTATTCTGCGCCAGCATGGAAGTCATGACAAGTTGCCCCGGATTTCAACCCTTTGAGTCCGCTTGGAAAACCATTCTTTCCGCGCCCGATGCGCCCGGGTCGGGAACTGATCGGCCCTCTGGGGTGCCCTAATGGAGGTCGAGGGGCTTCCCGATGAGCCTGACACCCAGGCGTGCGGGCGCTGTCTCGACGAGTTTACACCGTCCCGGGGGGGAGGCGCCCCCCTTTTTGCCGGCGTCGCACGATGAAATTGATCCGTGACGGTTTCCGGGGCCCCTGTCAATTTCGACCCATGGGTTTATAGTCTCCCCGATGAAGCCTTGGAACGCCCTTTCCCCGTCCGCTCCGCGCTGCCGCCTCCCGCTCCTGGGCGGGCTGGGGGCCGTGGTCCTCTCCCTCGTCGGTTGCGCCGGTCTGCCCCGGGATGTGGGTGAAGGACCCACGGTCCCCGCAGCCGAAGTGACCCCATTGATCCCGCAGGATTCTGCCGAAGCGGACCTCCTGTACCAACTGCTGGTCGGCGAGATTGCCGGTCATGGGGGGCAACTGCAAGTCTCCCTGGACCATTACCTGCGGGCATCCCGGCTCAGCGAGGATCCTGCCGTGGCTGAGCGGGCCACCCGCATCGGTCTCTTTGCCGGGGATCCTGAGGAGGTCCTCCCGGCGGCCGGGCGCTGGGTGGCCCTGGCCCCGGAGAGCCTGGATGCCCGTCAGGTCCTGGCGGGGCTGCTGGTGAACGCCGGCCGGCCCGAGGCGGCAGCCCCTCACCTGGTCCGGGTGCTGGAGCGGATGGACGCCATGGAGGGGAACGGCCTGGGGCTGCTGGTGAACGTCCTATCCCGGGCCCAGGATGCCGACGCCGCCATCGAGGCCATGGAGCGGGTGGTGCAGCAACACGAAGACGATCCCCGTGCACACCTGGCGCTGGCCCATCTGGCCCTGGGGCAGGAGCGTCCCCGGGAATCGGCCCGTGCGGCGGCCCGGGCCCTGGAGCTGGACCCGGATCTGCAGGAGGCCTGGCTGTTGCGGGCCCGCGCACTGCAGTCGGCCGGGGATCAGCAGGCCGCGCTCGAGACCCTGAAGGGCGCGGTACGGCATGCTCCGGAAGAAACGGACCTGCGGGAGCAATATGGCCGTGCCCTGTTGCAGGCCGGGCGGTACGAAGACGCCCTGGAGCAGTTCGAATCGGTGCTGAAGGCCCGCCCATCGGACGCCGACACCCTCTACACCCTGGGGCTGATCCACATCGAACTGAAACGCCATGACCGGGCCCGGCGCTATCTGGAACGGGTGCTGGAGACTGATGAGCGCGTCGCAGAGGCCCATTACTACCTCGGGCGGATCGCCGAACTGCAGGGGGACGGATCCGAGGCGGTTACGCACTATCGCCGGGTGGGGGACGGACGCCACGGCGCCGAATCCCTGATCCGCATCGCCCGGCTGGAGGCCTCGGAGGGGGATGTGGCGGAGGCACGCAAGGCCCTGCAATTATTGCGTACCCAGACGGATGATCCGCAGGTGCGGTTGCAGGCCCATCTGAGCGAGGCCGGCATCCTGCGGGACGCCGGGCGACCCGAAGCGGCCATGGAGGTGCTGGATACGGCCCTGGAGGCCCATCCCGACGATCCGGATCTGCTCTACACACGGGCCTTGCTGGCCGAGCAGCTGGATCGCATCGACCGCACAGAGGCGGATCTTGAACGGATCCTGGCGCAGGATCCGGATAACGCCTCGGCCCTCAATGCCCTGGGGTACACCCTGGCGGACCGCACCGACCGCCACGAGGAGGCCCTCGGTTACATCCGCCGGGCCCTGGAGGAGCGCCCCGAGGACCCCGCCATCCTGGATAGCATGGGCTGGGTCCTCTATCGCCTGGGTCGGCTGGAAGAGGCGGAGGACTACCTCCGAAAGGCCTACGACCGGCTTGAAGGAGATGCCGAGGTGGCCGGCCATCTGGCCACCGTCCTCTGGGATCGTGGCCAGCACGAAGAGGCCCGGGAGATCCTGCGCCGGGCCCTGGAACGGCATCCCGATGACGAGGATCTGCTGACCCTGCAGCGGCGGTTGGACCCGTGAGTGCATGGCTGCGTGCCCTGGCCGGCCTGTTGCCCCTGGTGTTGGCCGCCTGTGCCGTGAGTCCTCCGCAGCCCCCGGTGGACGACGCCGAGCGCGCCTGGCGTGAACGGGTGGAGACGCTTTCCGGGCGGGATGAATGGGTGTTGCAAGGGCGTTTGGCCCTGGCCGTGGAAGAGGAACGCTGGAATGCCCACATGCGCTGGCGTCAGGAGGGCGGGGACTACGAGATCCGGGTCTTCGGTCCCTTCGGGCGCCAGGCCGCACGATTACAGGGGCACCGGGAGGGCGTCACCCTGCACACCCGGGAAGGCACGGTCCGCCACGCCAGGGATCCGGACGGGCTGGTGTATGATGCCCTGGGCTGGCGACTGCCGGTGTCCGGCCTGCGCCACTGGATCCTCGGTATCCCCGCGCCACGGGGGGATGTGAAGGCCCGGGAACTGGATGCCGCCGGGCGGGCCAGCCGCCTGGAACAGGCCGGCTGGACGGTGCGCTATCAGCGCTACGACGAAACCCAGCGGCCGGCCCTGCCGGACCGCATGACCCTGGAATACGATGACATCCGTCTGCGTCTGGTGCTGGATGACTGGCGGATGGGGCCCCGACCATGACCGAAGATCGCTGGAAGGCCTGGCCAGCGCCGGCCAAGCTCAACCTGTTCCTGCATATCACCGGCCGGCGGGCAGACGGCTATCATGAACTGCAGACCCTCTTCCAGTTCCTGGATCACGGGGATGAACTGGACTTCGAGCCTCTGCCCGGCGGGCACGTGGAGCCGGCACGGCCCCTGGCGGGGGTGGATCCGGAGCAGGACCTGACGGTGCGCGCAGCCCGGCGGCTGCGGGCGGTCACCGGCCATCCCGACGGTGTGCGCATCCATGTGCGCAAGCGCCTGCCCATGGGTGGCGGCGTGGGGGGCGGCAGGTCCGACGCGGCCACCACCCTCGTGGCCCTGAACGCCCTCTGGGGTACGGGTCTGGATGCCGCGGCCCTGGGGCGGCTCGGGCTGGAGTTGGGGGCCGATGTGCCCATCTTCGTTCACGGCACTGCCGCCTGGGCCGAAGGGGTGGGGGAGCGGTTCACTCCGGTGGCCCCGCCGGAGCCCTTCTATCTGGTGATCCATCCCGGGGTGCAGGTCTCCACGGCGGCGGTCTTTTCCGACCCTGGATTGACACGCGACAGCCCGCCCATCACAATATCCGACTTTCTCGCGGGACAGGCCGGGAACGTCTGCGAAACCGTGGTGCGCCCGCGCTATCCCGAGGTGGATCAGGCCATGGGCTGGCTCGCAGGGCAGGGGGCAACCCCCCGGCTCACCGGAACGGGGGCCTGCGTGTTCGCTGCCTTCGATACCGAGGGGGAGGCGCGCGCGGTTTCCGACCGACTCCCCGCCCGTTGGCAGGGTTTCGTGGCCCGGGGATGCAACCGCTCCCCCCTGATGGACCGCCTCGACAGCGGGTAGTCCCGCGCCACGCCCCCCTGCGGGGGTCCCGTTCATTTGGGCCGTAGCCAAGCGGTAAGGCACCGGGTTTTGATCCCGGCATGCGCAGGTTCGAATCCTGCCGGCCCAGCCACTATCGGCAAGACCCCTCGCGCCCATGGGCGCGAGGGCCGATACCGTTATTGCAAGGCCAACGGTTCCAGCGGGGATCGAAAGCGAAGGGAATGCCGTGGTCCATGGACCCGCCGCCGTACGCAGGCATGTACCCCGCGGCAGGGTGGCCCGCACCGTACGGTCCATGCGCCAGACTCTCACGCAACCAAAGTAGTCTCCAGCCATGCTCCCCAGATCCACCGTGGTCGATAAAAGCAAGATGATGATCTTTGCCGGGAATGCCACCCCGAACCTGGCACAGAGTGTCGTCAACCACCTGAACCTCCCCCTGGGCAAGGCCGTCGTCGGCCGCTTCAGCGATGGCGAGGTGCAGGTGGAGATCCTCGAGAACGTCCGGGGTCGGGATGTCTTCATCATCCAGTCCACCGGGGCCCCCACCAACGATAACCTCATGGAACTGCTGATCATGGTGGACGCCCTGCGACGGGCCTCGGCCGGTCGCATCACGGCGGTGATCCCCTATTTCGGCTATTCCCGCCAGGATCGCCGGGTGCGCTCGGCGCGGGTGCCCATTTCCGCCAAGGTGGTGGCCAACATGCTGGAGGCCGTGGGCATCGACCGGGTGCTCACCGTGGATGTCCATGCCGACCAGGTGCAGGGCTTCTTCAACGTGCCGGTGGACAACGTCTACGCCTCGCCGGTGCTCCTGGGACACATCTGGCGACAGAAGATCCCCAACCTCCTGGTGGTCTCGCCGGACGTGGGGGGGGTGGTGCGTGCCCGCGCCCTGGCCAAGCGCCTGGATGACGCGGAACTGGCCATCATCGACAAGCGCCGGCCCAAGGCCAACGAATCCCAGGTGATGCACATCATCGGCGATGTGCAGGACAAGACCTGCATCATCATCGACGATCTGGTGGATACCGCCGGTACCCTCTGTCAGGCGGCCTCGGCCCTGAAGTCGCACGGCGCCGCCAAGGTGATGGCCTATGCCACCCACCCGGTGCTCTCGGGGCCCGCCGTCGACAACATCAGCCAGTCCGAGCTGGACGAGCTGGTGGTCACCGACACCCTGCCGCTGCGTCCCGAGGCCCAGGCCTGTGACCGTATCAAACAACTGACCGTGGCCGGGATGCTGGCCGAGACCATCCGGCGCATCAACCGGGAGGAGTCGGTGAGTTCACTGTTCGTGGATTGACCGGTTGATTCCTTCACCGGATTCATCCAGGGGGCCGATGCCCCAGGTACCCCTCCTGGTCGCGGGAGGGGTCTTTTACTTCGTCATGCCGGAGATTGATCAATGACACTTCAGTTCGAATTCGAAGCCGAGCCGCGCGTGGAGCAGGGCAAGGGTGCGAGCCGCCGCCTGCGCCGCGAAGGCAGGATGCCCGCCATCATCTATGGCGGGGGCAAGGAGCCCAGGAGCATCACCCTGAGCCACAAGGACGTCTGGCAGAGCCAGGAACATGAGGCCTTCTATTCCCACATCCTGACCATCCGCATCGACGGCCAGAGCGAGCGGGCCATCCTGCGTGATCTGCAGCGTCATCCCTACCGCCCCTGGGTGCTGCACATGGACCTGCAGCGGGTGAATGAGAGCGAGGCCCTGCGGGTGCACGTGCCCCTGCATTTCCTCAACGAGGAGACCTGTGTCGGCGTGAAGAAGGGCGGCGGCATGCTCAGCCACCAGTCGGTGGAAGTGGAGGTGGAATGCCTGCCCAGGGATCTGCCCGAATATATCGAAGTGGATGTGGGCGACATGAAGGTGGGCGATTCCATCCATCTGTCCCAGTTGAGCGTGCCCCAGGGTGTGACCCTCACCGCCCTGGCCCAGGGGGAGGACCACGACCTGCCCGTGGTGAGTGTCCTCAAGACCCGCGGTACGCCCACCGGCGATGACGAGGCATCGGACGAGGAGGCGGCGGCGGACTGATCCCGCCGACCCCTGAGTCGTGGCCGTGAGCGAGACGCCGACCATTCGCCTGATCGCGGGGCTGGGCAACCCCGGCCCCAAGTACGACCGGACCCGGCACAACGCCGGGTTCTGGTGTGTCGACGCCCTGGCCGGGCGCCACGGCGGCCAGTTCCGGTCTGAAAGCCGTTTCGGTGGGGATGTGGCCCGGGTGCGGATGGATGGGCAGGAGGTCTGGCTGCTCAAGCCCATGGGCTACATGAACCACAGCGGTCAGCCCATCCGGCTGCTGGCGGACTTCTACAAGATCCCCCCAGGGGAGATCCTGGTGGTCCATGACGAGATCGACCTGCCTCCCGGGGCTGCCCGCCTCAAGCGCGGCGGGGGCCACGGGGGGCACAATGGGCTGCGCCATATCATGGCCCACATGGGGCAGGACTTCCTGCGTCTGCGTCTCGGCGTGGGGCATCCCGGACACCGGGACGACGTGGTCCCCTTCGTCCTCAGTCGCCCGACGCAGGCAGAAGAGGGGGCCATCACGGAGGCCATCGACCACTCCCTGGAGGTCCTCCCCGACGTGGTGAACGGCGGGCTGCAGAAGGCCATGAACCGGCTCCATGGGTGAAAACCGAAGGTCGGACGGCACCCTTGCCCTCCCCCAGCGTGGCCAGGCTGCGTCCTGACCCCTTACCATTCCCCTTCCCTGATCCAGCATCCCGGAACGCCCCATGAGTCTCAAGTGCGGTATCGTCGGTCTCCCCAACGTGGGCAAGTCCACCCTCTTCAACGCCCTCACCAAGGCCGGCATCCAGGCCGAGAACTACCCCTTCTGCACCATCGACCCCAACGTGGGGGTGGTGCCGGTGCCGGACCCTCGGCTGGAGGAACTGGCCCGCATCGTCCAGCCCCAGCGGGTACTGCCCACCACCGTGGAGTTCGTGGACATCGCAGGCCTGGTGGCCGGGGCCTCCAAGGGGGAGGGGCTGGGCAACCAGTTCCTGGCCCATATCCGCGAGACCGATGCCATCGCCCACGTGGTGCGCTGCTTCGAGAACGACGACGTGGTCCACGTGGCCGGCCGGGTGGACCCGGTGGCCGATATCGAGACCATCCACACCGAGCTGGCCCTGGCGGACCTGGAGACGGTGGAAAAGGCCCTCAACCGCCTGGTGCGCAATGCCAAGTCCGGCAACAAGGAGGCCATCGCCCGCAAGGCCGTGGCCGAAAGGGTGCAGGCCGTGCTGGCCGAGGGGCGCCCCGCCCGGGTGGTGGAGATCAGCGACGAGGAAGCCCCGTTTCTCCAGGAGCTGCAGCTGATCACCGCCAAGCCCGCCATGTTCATCGCCAACGTCAACGACGACGGCTTTGCCGACAACCCCCTGCTGGACCGGGTCCGCACCCTGGCCGAGGCGGAAGGGGCCAACGTGGTCCCCGTCTGCGCCGCCATCGAGGCGGAGATCGCCCAGCTGGAGGACGAGGAAAAGACCGAGTTCCTGAAGGAGATGGGTCTGGAGGAACCGGGCCTGGACCGTGTCATCCGCGGCGCCTACACCCTCCTGGGCCTGCAGACCTTCTTCACCGCCGGCGTCAAGGAGGTCCGGGCCTGGACCGTGCGCCGTGGCGCCACCGCCCCCCAGGGTGCCGGCGCCATCCACACCGACTTCCAGAAGGGCTTCATCCGCGCCGAGGTGGTCGCCTACGACGACTTCGTGGCCTTTGGCGGCGAACAGGGGGCCAAGGATGCCGGCAAGTGGCGCCTGGAAGGTAAGGACTACGTCCTGCAGGAAGGGGACGTGGTGCACTTCCGTTTCAATGTCTGAGCCCTGCGGACATTGACAAGTCCGACGGAGCAGCGCAAAATACCGCGCTTCATACGGCTACGTAGCTCAGTTGGTTAGAGCACCGCACTCATAATGCGGGGGTCGGTGGTTCGAGTCCACCCGTAGCCACCAGGTCATCACTGTCCTCTTTTCAAAAAGCCCGGAGAGCCCAAGCGGCCCCCGGGCTTTTTGTCGTCCTGAAGGCGGACATGATGGAAAGGGCCCGCATTGGACGGCAGGCATCCCCCCGCAGGCAGGGCGATGGGCCGGTGCCCATACGGGCCCGGCTGTGATTCCCTGGCTCAGTTCCAGCCGGAAGCGGTACCCTTGTGGACGGTTAAAGCAGGGAGGCATGGGTCGGGTGGCGGATCGAGAGCGCTATTTACGCTACTGGGGTAAGGCCAGGGATGATGCCTCCGGGCAGGACCCTTGTCACCTGCTGGCCTACCATGCCCTGGACGTCGCCGCTGTCGGTGAGATCCTGCTGAGAGGTGACCGGCAGCGCACCACGCGCCTGGCGGCCTCTCTGGCGTTGGAGGTGGAGGTCTTCCGGCGTTTCTTCGTCTTCTCTCTGATGTTGCATGACCTGGGTAAGTTTGCCCGTTCCTTCCAGGGGCAGGCTGCGCCAGCGGGATGCGACCTCGTGCCCCCTGACCCCGGCAGGGTCTACGACGGCAGGTACCGCAGGCACGATCGGCTCGGTGCGGAGCTCTGGCGCGAGGTGCTGTACCCGAACCGC
>JBKGXY010000006.1:0-37590 GCA_046546415.1 Ectothiorhodospira sp. | reverse complement strand
CCCGGGCGCGGTTCCTGTTCTTCGGTCAGGGCCCCCTGGAGACGGAACTCCGGGCGCGGATCGAGGAGGAGGGACTGGCGGGGCATGTGGCCCTGATGGGGTTCCGGGATGATCTGGAGCGGGTGCTGCCCTGCCTGGACCTGCTGGTGCATCCGGCAGAGATGGAAGGGCTGGGGGTGTCCCTGCTGCAGGCGGCGGCCTGCGGCGTGCCCCTGGTGGGGGCCCGGGCGGGGGGCGTGCCCGAGATCATCGGCGCGGACGCCGGTGTGCTGGTGCCCCCGGGGGATCCCCCGGCCCTGGAACGGGCGGTGGTGGATCTGCTCAAGGATCCGGACCGGCGCGCCCGGCTGGGGGCCGCCGGGCGTCGCCGCATGCAGGCCAGGTTCTCCATCGACGCCATGGTGGAGGGGAATCTGCGCGTCTATGAAGAGGTCACCGGCAAGACACCGCCCCAAGGCTGAAGGTCGAACGCCCCGGGGCGGTGGGTCGTCCGGGGCTCTGGCCCCGGGGCGGGGCCACGGGTACCATCCCCGGCCTTCCTGGATGTCTCGTGACGAGGTGAATGGTCGTGAATCTGGATTGGCCGGCGTTCGACCGGGCCCGTGTGGTGGTGGCGGGGGACCTGATGCTGGACCGGTACTGGTCCGGTCCCACAGCGCGCATCTCGCCGGAGGCCCCGGTCCCGGTGGTGCGGGTCTCCGGCGTGGAGGATCGCCCCGGCGGGGCAGCCAACGTGGCGGTGAACCTGGCCCGGCTGGGGGTGGGGGTCGCCCTGGGGGGCATCACCGGGGCCGACGAGGCGGGGGATACCCTGTCCCGGCTGCTCCAGGCGGAGGGGATCACCTGTGCCCTGTTGCGGGCCCCGGAGTGGACCACCATCACCAAGCTGCGGGTCATGAGCCGGCATCAGCAGCTCCTGCGCCTGGACTTCGAGGCCCCGCTGGAGACCGGTGATCCCACCGCCCTGGGGGCCACCCTGGCCCCGCACCTGGACGGGGCCGGGGCCCTGGTGCTCTCCGACTACGGCAAGGGCACCCTGGCGGACGCCCCGTCCCTCATCGCCCGCGGGCGCGCCGCGGGGTTGCCGGTGCTGGTGGATCCCAAGGGACGGGATTTCTCCCGCTATCGCGGCGCCACGCTCCTCACCCCCAACCTTTCGGAGTTCGAGGCGGTGGTGGGGGCCTGCCCCCGGGATGACCAGCTCTGGGAGCGGGGCGAGCGGCTGTGCCGGGACCTGGGGCTGGAGGCCCTGCTGATCACCCTGAGCGAGCGCGGCATGCTGTTGATCCGGGAAGGCCAGGACCCCCTGCATCTGCCCACCCGGGCGCGGGAGGTGTTCGATGTCACCGGGGCCGGGGATACGGTCATCGCCGTGGTGGCCGCCGCTCTGGCGGCCGGGGAGGGGATGGCCGAGGCGGCCGTACTGGCCAATCTGGCGGCCGGACGGGTGGTGGGCAAGCTGGGCACGGGGCATGTCACCCCCGCGGAGTTGCGCGCCGCCATGCGCGATCACCAGGGGGGCTGGAGCGGCCGCATGACCGAGGCGGAGTTGCTGGATGCCGTGGCGGAGGCCCGCGGGCGTGGTGAGCGCATCGTCATGACCAACGGCTGCTTCGACATCCTCCACGCCGGCCACGTGGACTACCTGGAGCGGGCCCGCCGCCTGGGGGACCGGCTCGTGGTGGCGGTCAACGACGATGCCTCCGTGGCCCGTCTCAAGGGGGACGCCCGCCCCGTGAACCCCCTGGATCGGCGCATGGCGGTGCTCTCGGGTCTGGCCTCGGTGGACTGGGTGGTGCCCTTCACCGAGGATACCCCCGAGCGCCTGATCTGCGCCGTGGCACCGGACGTGCTGGTGAAGGGGGGGGACTACCGCCCCGGAGCCATCGCCGGGGGGGACTGCGTGCGCCGCGCCGGCGGCCGGGTGGAGGTGCTGCCCTTCCTGGAGGGGGCCTCCACCAGCGGCTTGATCCGGCGTATCCGCGGGGAGGACTGAATGGCCGCCGCGATCCTGCGCGGGGGCTATACCCTGTTGCTGTACCTGCTGTTGCCCTGGATCCTCCTGCGCCTGTTCTGGCGCGGCCGCAGGCAGCCGGGGTATCGCCACCGCCTGGGGGAGCGCCTGGGGTTCCCCCCGCGGCTGGAGCCCCGGGGGCGGCGGCTCTGGGTGCACGCCGTGTCGGTGGGGGAGGTGATCGCGGCGGTGCCCCTCATCCGGGCCTGGCAGGCCCGCTTCCCCGAAGACGCCGTGCTGGTGACCACCACCACCCCCACGGGTATGGAGGAGGTCCGGCGGCGCCTGGGGGGTACGGTGGACCACCGCTACCTCCCCCTGGATCTGCCCGGGGCCGTGGGGCGGTTCCTGGGGCGCTGTCCGGCGGATCGCCTGCTGGTGATGGAGACCGAGCTGTGGCCGAACCTCTACCGGGCCTGCCGGGGCCGCGGCGTGCCGGTGATGCTGGTGAATGCCCGCCTCTCGGCCCGCTCCTGCCGGGGGTATGCCCGCCTGGGGCCGCTGGTCCGGGCCACCCTGGCGGACGCGGCCCTCATCGCCGCCCGGGGGCCGGAGGACGCCGGGCGCTTCCGGGCCCTGGGGGCCCCGCCCGGGCGGGTGCGGGTGGCGGGGAACGTCAAGTACGATGTCCATCTGACCGAGGGGGTGCGGGAGGCTGCCCGGGACCTGCGCCGGGCCCTGGGGCCGCGCCCGGTGTGGATCGCCGCCAGCACCCACGAGGGGGAGGAGGAGCGGGTATTGGAGGCCCATCTCCGGCTGCGGCGCAGCCGGACCGATGCCCTGCTGATCCTGGTGCCCCGCCATCCCGAGCGTTTCGAGGCCGTGGCCCGCCTCTGCCCTGGGGCCGGTCTGCCCATGGTGCGGCGCAGCGCCGGGGGTCTGCCCGGGGCGGAGGCCGCCGTCTGGCTGGGGGATACCATGGGGGAGCTGGCCACCCTCTGCGGTGCGGCGGATGTGGCCTTCCTGGGGGGCAGCCTGGTGCCCGTGGGCGGACACAACCCCCTGGAGCCCGCCGCCCATGGCGTGCCCGTGGTCACCGGGCCCCATGTCTTCAATTTCGAGGCGGTGTACGCCGATCTGGAGGCGGCCGGGGGGGTGAGACGGGTGGCGGATGCGACGGAACTGGCCGAGGTCCTGGAGACCCTGCTGGGGGATGCGGCGGCCCGGGAGGGCCTGGCGGCGGGGGCGACGCGGGTCCTGGAGGCGAACCGGGGTGCCGTGGCGCGTCTTCTGGACTGGGCGGCTGAGGGATAGGGGCTAGCGCACCAGGGGCAGCAGGTCCCGGAAGCGGGGATGGCGGCTGTCCCCCAGCCACTCGAAGATCACGGACTCGTAGTTGGTGACGGTGATCCCCGCCCGGGCCATGCGCTCCAGGGCGTTGCGCCGGTGCTCCGCGTCCCGGGAGCAGACCCCGTCCTCCACGACGAAGACCCGAAAGCCTGCCTGCAGCAACCCCAGGGCGGTCTGCAGGATGCACACATGGGCCTCCATGCCGCAGAGGACGATCTGGGGACGCTGTGCCTGGGTCAGGGCCGCCATGATCCGTTCGTCGCCGCAGCAGGAGAAGGTGGTCTTCTCCAGGATGCGGGCCGGGTCGGGGAGTTGTGCCTTCACCTCGGGGGCCGTGGTGCCGATCCCCCGGGGATACTGTTCGGTGACGGTGATGGGGATCTCCAGCGCCCCTGCCGCCCGGGCCAGCCCCCCGGCGCAGCGGCCTACCCGGGCGCGGTCCGCCTCGGACATGGCCGAGGCCAGGCGCTCCTGGATGTCCACCACCAGCAGCTGACTGCGGTGGGCGCTGCAGGTCAGGTCGGTCTCTCCGGTGGTCATGGTCCTCAATCCAGCCAGGCGTTGATGGATGCCAGGTCCTCTTGGGAGAGGGTGCCGGCGGCCTGTTTCAGGCGCAGGGTGTCCAGCAGGTAGGCATAGCGTGCCTCCGCCAGGTCCCGCTCGGCGCCGAAGACCCGGCGCAGCTCCAGGAGCACGTCCACGGCGGTGCGGGTGCCCACCTCGAAGCCCGCCTGGGCCGCCTCATAGGAGGCGCGTGTGGAGTCCAGGGCCTGCTCCAGGGCCTTCACCCGGGAGATGTCGGAGTTCACCGACAGGAAGGCCCCGCGGGCCTGGCGGATGGTCTCCCGTCGGGCCTGTTCCTGCTGCTCCCGGGCGGCGTCGAAGTTCTCCCGCGCCTCGCGGGTGAGCGAACTGGTGCGCCCCCCGGTGTAGAGGGGGATGTTCAGCTGTACGCCGAGCTGGGTGTCGGCGCCGTCCTGCAGCTGACCCGCCATGTTCGCGGGGGCATCCCTGAAGTCCTGATCCGTGTAGCTGGCGGAGAGGCCCAGGGTGGGGTAGTGCCCCGCCCGCTGGCGCTTGATCTCCTCGGCGGCGGTCTCGGCGGCCAGGCGGGTGGCGGTGAGGTTCAGGTTCTGTTTCAGGGCGGTCTCCACCCAGGGGTCCCGGTTGGACGGATCGGGGGGCGTGAGGGTCAGACGGTCGGTGAGTTCTGCCAGGTCCTCGTAAAAGCGCCCGGTGACGACGGAAAGGTCCTCCTCGGCCTGGTCCAGGCGGTTCTGGGCCGCGATCTCCTCGGCCACCGCCAGGTCGTACTGGGCCCGCGCCTCCTTCACGTCGGTGATGGCGATCAGGCCCACGTCGAAACGGCGCTGCATCTGTTCCAGTTGGCGTTCGATGGCCTCCTGCTCCGCCCGGGCGAATTCCAGGTCCTCCCGCGCCGAGAGGACGCCGAAATAGGCCTCGGCCACCCGCAGGATGGTTTCCTGCCGGGCCGCGTCCCGGGTGGCGGTGGCTTGGGCGATGCCCAGGTCGGCCTGGCGCAGGGCCACGTAGTTGGCATGATCGTAGAGGCTTTGGTCCAGGGAGAGTTCGAGGGTCCGGCTCTGGTAGTCGGATTCCGGGCCCTCGTCGGGCTCGTTCTCGGTGTGGGCATAGCCGGCGCCCCCCTGGATCTGGGGTAGCAGGGCGGAGCGGGCCTGGGGGCGCTGCTCCAGGGCCGCCCGGTATTCCGCCTCGGCCCGCCGCAGTTCAGGGTCCTCTTCCAGGGCGGTGCGGTAGACCTCCATGAGGTCGGCCGCCTGCAGGGGGGCGGCCGTGACGATCGCAAGGGACAGGCCCGCGAGCCATGTCATCGGGGTTCGGGTCATGCGTCTCTCCAGCCGGGCAGGGTCAAGGGAACAGTGTATCAGGGATTCTGAATATCCTATCCGGTGCGCCGTGCGGAGAAAACCGCGCGCATCAGCCGTAGACAGGCAGACTGGGGTCCACCTCCCGGGCCCAGGCGTCGATGCCGCCCTCCAGGTTGATCAGGCGGGAGAACCCCAGGTGTTCCAGCCAGAGGCCCGCCTGGCGTGAGCGGATGCCGTGATGGCAGATCAGGACGATCTCGGCCCGGGGGTCCAGCGTCTTCGCCCGTTCCGGGAGCCGGTCCAGGGGACAGAGCTGCGAACCCGGGAGGTGCACGATCTCGTATTCCCAGGGCTCGCGCACGTCCAGCAGGAGGGGGCGTGCAGGCGCACGGTCCAGGTGGTTTCGGAGCGCGCGCGGGGGGAGGCGTTGCACCTGGGGGTCAGAAGATAAAGCGCGGACGGGCCTCCAGACCCACCAGGGGCTTCAGGCAGGTCTCGAAGAGGCGCTGGTGGGTGAATCCCTGTTCCCCCAGGCGCGTCACCAGCCGCGCCTCCATCACCGGCGCCTCGCCCACCACCACGAACAGTCGTCCCCCCACATTCAGCTGTTTCTCGAAAAGACTCCGATATCGGGCCATGGAGGCGGTCAGGGCGATGACGTCGTACTTCGGGTGCTGTCCCGTCCATCCCGCGGCTGCGTTGCCGCTTTGCAGGGTGACGTTGAACAGGGCCTGTGCCCGCAGTCGCCGGCGGGCCGCCTGGGTGAAGTCCTGATGGAGGTCCACCGACTCCACGTGGGCCGCCAGTTTCGCCAGGCAGGCGGTGACGAACCCGGAGCCGGTACCCACCTCCAGGGCCACGTCGCTGGGCTGGATCTCCAGGGCCTGCAGCATGCGGCCCTCCACGTTGGGACGCATCATGGATTCGCCGTGCCCCAGGGGGATCTCCAGGTCGGCATAGGCCAGCCTTTCATGGGATGGGGGCACGAAGGCCTCGCGGGGGGTCGCCTCCATCACCGAGAGCACGCGCGGGTCCAGCACTTCCCAGGTCCGGACCTGCTGCTCGACCATGTTGAAACGGGCCTGTTCGAGGTTCATGGTGGGTTCTCTCATCGGGTTTGGTGGTGGTGTTCCGGTGGGGCGGGGCCCTTGACCGGTTATGATGTTATGCGTTCGGAAGGTTACGGCCTCGGACGGGGAGGGGCAAGCCCCGGGTGGACAACGGCTTGAAGGGGAGCATGGGATGTTCGAGGCAGCGGAATTGGGACGCAAGGTCGAAAAGACGGCCTACAAGGCGGTGGTGCCCCGTCTGCGGGCGGACCTGCTGGCGGTCCAGCAACGCCTGCGGGATACCGACGTGGCCGTGATGGTCCTCGTCGAGGGGGTGGACGGGGTGGGCCGTGGCGAGGTGGTGAACCGCCTCAACACCTGGCTGGACACCCGCGGCGTGGACACCCATGCCTTCTGGGAGGAGGATACCGATGAACGGGCCCGGCCGCCCATGTGGCGATACTGGAACGCCATGCCACCCCGGGGGAGCATCGGCATCTTCTTCGGGGGCTGGTATGTCCGTCCCATCCGCGAGCGGGTGCAGGGGGCGGGGGACGAGGCGGCACTGCACGAATCCCTGACCCGGATTCGGGACTTCGAGTCCATGCTGGTGGCCGACGGGGCACTGATCGTCAAGTTCTGGTTCCATCTCCCCCGCAAGGTGCAGAAGGCGCGGCTTCGGGCCCGCCTGAAGGACCCGGCCAGCCGCTGGTACCGTCTGCCCCGGGGCAAGGATCAGGCCCTGCGCTATCGCCGTCTGGTGGAGACCGGCGAGCGGGTGATCCGCGAGACCGACAGCGGTCTGGCCCCCTGGTATCTCATCGAGGCCACCGACCCCCGCTACCGGGACCTGACCGTGGGGCGGACCCTGCTGGATGCCATCGAGGAACGGCTCCAGGCCGGCGGTCCCCCGGCGGAGGGATTCACCCCGTCCCATGCCCCGAGCCTGCCGGCGGATGCGGCGGCGCGGGTGACCGTGCTGGATCACCTGGATCTGGGCCAGGCCCTGGGGAAGAGCGAGTACAAGGAGCGACTGAAACGGGCCCAGGCCCGGCTCCGGGATCTCTTCTGGCGGGCCTGGGATCAGGGGGTGTCCACGGTGGTGGTCTTCGAGGGCTGGGATGCCGCGGGCAAGGGGGGTGCCATCCGGCGGCTCACCGCCGGTATCGACGCCCGTCTCTACCGGGTGGTGGCCATCGCCGCCCCCACGGACGAGGAGCGGGCGCATCACTACCTGTGGCGTTTCTGGCGTCATGTGCCGCGCCCGGGCCGGATGACCGTCTACGATCGTTCCTGGTACGGGCGAGTGCTGGTGGAGCGGGTGGAGGGTCTGGCCGCCGAGACGCGCTGGCGCCGGGCCTATCACGAGATCAACGACTTCGAGGAACAACTGGTGGCGCACGGCACCGTCCTGCTCAAGTTCTGGCTGCACATCGGCGAGGCGGAACAACTGGCGCGCTTTCGCGAGCGGGAGCAGGTGGCCTACAAGCAGCACAAGATCACCGACGAGGACTGGCGCAATCGCCAGGAGCGGGCCGCCTACGAGGCGGCGGTGAATGAGATGGTGGTGCGCACCAGTACCGAGTATGCCCCCTGGGCCCTGATCCCCGCCAATGACAAGCGTTTCGCCCGCGTCACCGTTCTGGAGACCATGTGCCGGCGCCTGGAGGCGGCCCTGAAGTGAACCGCCCGGTCAGCGAACGCGCTGGATCCCTCCGCCCCGGGATCGGTTGCATCTGTGGGACGACTGGGCTAGCTTGAATCATAAGAAGCTAGGGGTGCCCGCAGGGGCTGAGAGACACCCTTGGAACCTGATCCGGATCATACCGGCGGAGGGAAGCTTCGGACGCGCCCCCCAGACGCTCCGTGCAGCCCCCGCCTCGAAGAGGTGAACGCATGAGCGCCATTCCCCAGTCCTTTGCCCAGAAGACCGCCCGGGTCTCCGAAGAGATCACGCGCCCCTTCCCCGGTTCGCGCAAGATCCACGTCACCGGCTCGCGCCCGGACCTGCGTGTGCCCATGCGGGAGGTGACCCAGGACCCCACGCAGACCGCCACGGGTACCGAGGAGAACCCCCCGATCCCCGTCTACGACACCTCCGGGCCCTACACCGATCCCGGGGTGCGGGTGGACCTGATGCGCGGGCTGCCCAGCGTGCGCGGCGCCTGGATCGATGAGCGGGGGGACACGGAGCTGCTCCAGGGCCCCAGTTCCCGCTTTGGTCAGGCGCGCGCGTCGGACCCGGAACTGGCCCACCTGCGTTTCGAGCACATCCGCGCCCCCCGGCGGGCCCGGGCCGGGGCCAACATCACCCAGATGCACTCCGCCCGCCGGGGCATCATCACCCCCGAGATGGAATACGTGGCCATCCGCGAGAACGTCCGCCTGCAGGCCCTGCGGGAGGATCCCCGCTACGCGGCCCTGCTGCGCCAGCATCCCGGCGAGGCCTTCGGGGCACGGATCCCGGAATCGATCACCCCCGAGTTCGTGCGCGACGAGGTGGCCGCCGGCCGGGCGGTGATCCCCGCCAACATCAACCATCCGGAACTGGAGCCCATGATCATCGGGCGCAACTTCCGGGTGAAGATCAACACCAACATCGGCAACTCCTCGGTCAGCTCCAGCATCGAGGAGGAGGTGGAGAAGCTGGTATGGTCCTGCCGCTGGGGCGGGGACACCCTCATGGATCTGTCCACGGGCAAGCACATCCACGAGACCCGGGAGTGGGTGATCCGCAACAGCCCGGTGCCCATCGGCACGGTGCCCATCTACCAGGCCCTGGAGAAGGTGGACGGCAAGGCGGAGGCGCTCACCTGGGAGCTGTTCCGCGACACCCTCATCGAGCAGGCGGAGCAGGGGGTGGACTACTTCACCATCCACGCCGGCGTGCTGCTGCGCTACGTGCCGCTGACGGCCCGGCGGCTCACCGGGATCGTCTCCCGGGGCGGCTCCATCCTGGCCAAGTGGTGCCTGGCCCACCATCGGGAGAACTTCCTCTACACCCATTTCGAGGAGATCTGCGAGATCATGAAGGCCTATGACGTGGCCTTCTCCCTGGGGGATGGCCTGCGCCCCGGCAGCCTGGCGGACGCCAATGACGAGGCCCAGTTCGCCGAACTGGAGACCCTGGGGGAGCTGACCCGGATCGCCTGGCAGCACGACGTGCAGGTGATGATCGAGGGCCCCGGCCACATCCCCCTGCACCGGGTGAAGGAGAACGTGGACAAGGAGCTCAAGGACTGCTTCGAGGCCCCCTTCTACACCCTGGGCCCCCTGGTGACCGACATCGCCCCGGCCTACGACCACATCACCTCGGGCATCGGCGCGGCCAATATCGGCTGGTACGGCACCGCCATGCTGTGCTACGTGACCCCCAAGGAGCACCTGGGCCTGCCGGACAAGCAGGACGTGCGCGACGGCATCATCACCTACCGCATCGCCGCCCACGCCGCCGATCTGGCCAAGGGTTTCCCCGGGGCCCAGCTGCAGGACAACGCCCTGTCCAAGGCCCGCTTCGAGTTCCGCTGGGAGGACCAGTTCAACCTCTCGCTGGATCCGGAGCGGGCCCGGGAATTCCATGACGCGACCCTGCCCCGGCAGGCCCACAAGGTGGCCCACTTCTGCTCCATGTGCGGACCCCATTTCTGTTCCATGAAGATCACCCAGGACGTGCGCGACTACGCCGCCGCCCAGGGGATGTCGGCCGGGGAGGCCCTGGAGCAGGGGATGCAGGAGAAGGCGTCGGAGTTCGTGGAGAAGGGGGCGAAGGTGTACCGGGAGGTGTAGTCCATCCCCGGGTCTCCCCCCGTCGGGGGAGGCCCGCCGGCTCCCTGGCGTTACTCCGGCTCCCCGAAGCGCTCGTTGATCAGCCCCTCCAGGGCCTGAAGGGCCGCCTCGGCGTCCTCCCCTTCGGCGATCAGCCGCACGTGGGTGCCGCGGCTGGCCGCCAGCATCATCACCCCCATGATGCTCTTGCCGTTGACCCGGCGGCTGCCCTTTTCCACCTCCAGCTCGGCCTCGTACTGGTTGGCCAGGTTGACGAACCTGGCGGCGGCCCGGGCGTGCATGCCCAGCTTGTTGACGATGGTGATCTCGCGGGTGGGCATCAGCTGTGGGTCTCGCAGAGCAGGATGCCGTCATGGCCCCCGCTGATGGCCTTGTTCACCAGTTCGTGCAGGCGCAGGGTGGGGTAGTTGAGCACGCGCACCAGCATGGGCAGGTTGATCCCCGCGATCACCTGGACCCGGGGCTGCTGCAGCAGGCGGTTGGCGATGTTGCTGGGGGTGGAGCCGTACATGTCCGTGAGCACCAGTACCCCGTCCCCCTGGTGGAGGGCGTGGTAGTCCTCCAGGGCCCGGGCCAGGACCTCGTCCGGATCCTCCGACTGGGATACCGCCAGGCAGCGGGTCTCCAGGGGGATGGTGCCCATCATGGAGCGTGCGGTGCTCAGCAGGTCCTCGCCGATGTGGTTGTGGGTGATGATCAGGAGTCCAACGGACATGGTGCCCTACCGGTCTTCAAAGGTCAGGCCAGTTCCCGATGACGGGTGCTGACCGCTTCGCCCCGCAGGGCATGGAGATGTTTCGCCAGCCGTTCGGCCAGGTAGACGGAACGGTGCTGACCGCCGGTGCAGCCGATGGAGACCGTCAGATAGCTGCGGTTCTCGTGCTCGAACCGGGGGATCCAGGTGGTCAGGAAGTCCCGCAACGATGCAAACATCTCCTCCACCAGCGGATGACTGCCGAGGAAATCCCCCACTTCCGGGTCCAGACCCGTGAGGGCGCGCAGGCGCGGCTCCCAGTGGGGGTTGGGCAGACAGCGTACATCGAAGACGAAATCCGAGTCCACCGGGGTGCCGTGCTTGAAGCCGAAGGAGCGGATCAGTACCGAGAGTCCCGCCTCTTCCGCCTGGCCCACGCGCTGTCGCACGGTATCGGTGAGCTGGTGGACATGGGTGCGGGTGGTGTCGATGGTCAGGTCCGCCTGCTCCGCCACCGGGACCAGCAGTCGCCGTTCCAGGTGGATGGCGTCCACCAGGGGGACGTCGTCCCGGGTGAGGGGATGGCGGCGGCGGGTCTCGCTGAACCGGCGCAGCAGGGTCTGCTCCTCGGCCTGCAGGAAGAGGATCTGCAGCGCCACGCCCATGTCGCGAATCTCCGTCACGATCTCGCCGAAGCGGTCCAGGGCCTCGATGCCGCTGCGGGCATCGATGCCCACCGCCGTCTCGTCGTAGAGTCCGTGTCCGTCTGTCAGGAACTGGCGCACCACGGCCGTGAGCAGGCCGATGTGCAGGTTGTCCATGCAGTAGTAGCCGGCATCCTCCAGGGCGTGCAGGGCCACGGTCTTGCCGGAACCGGAGAGCCCGCTGACGATGATGAGCTTCTTCATGACGGGACATCCTGCATCTGCCGGCGCATGCGTTCCGCCAGATCATCCCCGGCGAAGTAGCCCCGCAGGCGCAATAGGTGGTTGCGCACCGCCCCCTCCACCATCACCGCCAGGTTGCGGCCGGGGGCGACGGGCAGGGTGATGACGGGGATATCCAGGCCCAGGACGTCCCGGGTGCAGCGCCCGCCGTGGAGGCGGTCGATGTCTTCGGGGCGGATGGTCTTCTGATCCTTGAGATCGATGATCAGGCGCAGGTACTTGCTGTTCTTGATGGCGCTATCGCCGTACATGGCGCGGATGTTGAGTACGCCCAGGCCCCTGACCTCCAGGAAGTTCTCCAGCACCGGCGGGCAGGTGCCCCGCAGGATATCCGGGGCGATGCGCGCAAACTCCGGGGCGTCATCGGCCACCAGGCGATGTCCGCGGCTGATGAGCTCCAGGGCCAGTTCACTCTTCCCCACGGCGCTCTTGCCCGTCAACAGCAGTCCGATGCCCAGCACCTCCATGAAGACGCCGTGCAGGGTCACGGTCTCGGCCAGCTTGTCGCTGAAGAAGTAGCGCAGGATGTTGATCAGCTCGTGGCCGGGCACGGCCGTGCGCAGCAGGGGCACACCCCGGTTATCCGCCAGGGACTCCAGTTCGGGGAGGGGGGGCAGGCCATCGGCGATGATGAGCAGGGCGGCGTCCCCGTTGCAGAGCTGGTCCAGGATGTCCCGCCGGGAGTTCTTGCGCAGGGACCAGAGGTAGCGCATCTCGTCCTGCCCCAGCACCTGGATGCGGTTGGGATGGATGATGTTCAGGTGGCCCACCAGGGCCGGACTGCCCTGGGGGCCGGCGTGCTGTGGCACCTCACGTCCGGCGCCCTGGTGGCCGGCCACCCAGGTGAGCCCCAGGCGCTCCTCCATGGCCTCGGTGATATGGGCGACGGTGAGGCTTTCGGTCATGGGGGGTCAGCCGGTGTCCTCGGTGGTCCATCTCCTCAGCAGCTCCAGGATCTCCGGGTGGCCCCCGGCGTCCCGCAGTCGGGCCAGGGTCTCCGGATCGGAGAACATGCGGGCCAGAACGGCCAGGATCTGCAGGTGTTCGTCGGTGGAGTCCGCAGGCACCACCAGGGCGAAGAGGAGGTCCACCGGCTCGTTGTCGGGGGCGTCATAGTCCACCCCCCTGTCCAGCTTGAGCAGCGCGGCGCAGGCCTCCCCGGCGCCTTCCAGGCGCCCATGGGGGATGGCCACCCCGTGCCCCAGACCGGTGCTGCCCAGGCGTTCCCTGGCCAGCAGGCTGTCGAAGATCTCCCCGGTGGTCAGCTTGGGAAGCCGGGTGGAGAGCATCTCGCCCAGCATCTCCAGGGCCCGCTTCTTGCTGCTGACCTCGGAGGTGCAGAGCACGCGGTCCGGGGCAAGAAGGTCACCGATGTTCATGGGGGGTCACTCGATGTGATTGCGGTGTGAGCCTTCGGCGCGGTGATGGTCCTTGAGCTTCTCCTTGTGCTTGACCACCTGGCGGTCCAGCTTGTCCACGAGGGCGTCGATGGCGGCGTACATGTCGCCGTCGGTGGCATCGGCGTGGATCTGGTTGCCACTGAGCAGCAGGTTGGCCTCCGCCTTCTGTTGCAGCTTCTCCACGGTCAGGATGACATGCACGTCGATCACGTTGTCGAAATGCCGCTCGAGGCGTTCGAACTTCTCGTTCACGTAGTTGCGCAATGCATCGGTCAGGTCGACGTGATGACCGGTGAGGTTGATCTGCATCGGGATACTCCTTGGATTGGGGATAGAAGGTTTGCGACGCCGGGTGCGTCAGACGAGTCGCTTGCGTTCGTTGGATGGCGGAATGGCCATGGCTTCCCGGTATTTGGCGACGGTGCGCCTGGCCACGTGGATGCCCCGGTCCACCAGGATCTGGGCGATCTTGCTGTCACTCATGGGCTTGTGGCCCGGTTCCTCGGCGATGAGCTTGCGGATCATGGCGCGGATGGCGGTGGCCGAGCATTCCCCGCCATCGGCGGTGCCCACGTGGCTCGAGAAGAAGTACTTGAATTCGAAGATGCCGCGCGGGGTGTGCATGTATTTCTGCGTGGTGACCCGGGAGATGGTGGATTCGTGCATCTCCAGTTGTTCGGCGATGTCCCGGAGCACCAGGGGTTTCATGGCCTCCTCGCCATACTCCAGGAAGGCCCGCTGGTGTTCGACGATGGCGGTCCCCACCCGCAGGAGGGTCTCGTTGCGGCTCTGCAGACTCTTGATAAACCAGCGCGCCTCCTGGAGATTGTTGCGCAGATAGGTGTTGTCCTCGCTGGAGTCGGCGCGGCGCACGAAGCTGGCATACAGGGGGTTGATCCGCAGGCGCGGTGCGATCTCGGGGTTCAGTTCCACCTGCCAGCGGCCCTCGCGCCTGCGTACAAAGACGTCGGGGACGATGTATTCGGGGGCGCTGGCACTGACCAGGGCGCCGGGGCGGGGGTTGAGGGTCTGGATGAGGGCGATGACCTGATGCAACTGCTCCGCGTCGAGCCCGAGGCGGCGCTGCAGCCCCTTGTGGTCGTGGGAGCCCAGGGCGTCCAGGTGATCCCTCACCAGGGCGTGGGCCTCCGGCAGACCGGGGGTCTCCGGGGGGAGCTGGGTCAGTTGCAGGTCCAGGCACTCGGAGAGGTCCCGGGCGCACACGCCCACCGGATCCAGGTGCTGGACCATGTTCAGCACCGCCTCCACCTCGTCCAGTCCCACCGCCTCTTCACCGCCCAGGCTGGCATGGATCTGTTCCAGGGATTCGGCCAGGTAGCCGTCCTCGTTGATGGCGTCGACGAGGGTCAGGGCGATGGCCCGGTCCTGTTCGCTCATCGACGACAGGTGTATCTGCCACATGAGATGCTCGTGGAGGCTTTCGGCGGGACCGCTCTGGTTTTCGAACAGGTCCCGTCCCTCGGGTTCCGCCGGGGCGGAGCCCGGGGGAGGGACATCGTAGATGTCGTCCCAGTTGCTGTCCACCGGCAGTTCGTCGGGGATGTCCCCGTTGCCGTCGTCATTGCCGGTGTCCTGTCCCGTGGAGGCTTCCGCCTCCGCCGTCTCCCGGTCCCGTTCCTCGGTGGCCTCGCCTTCCTGCTCCTGCTCGCCCTCCTCCAGGGCCTCCAGCATGGGGTTGGTTTCCAGGGTCTCCTGGATCTGGGCCTGCAGTTCCATCGTGGAGAGCTGCAGCAGGCGGATGGCCTGTTGCAGCTGCGGCGTCATGGTCAGGTTCTGACCCAGGCGGAGCTGGACGGAGGGTTTCAGCATGGCACGTGGTGCATCATCGGGTTCGGCATGGGGCAGCGGCCCTCGGGCGTGCGGGGGGAGTCCCCGTCCCTGTCTTGGCTTGTCATGGGGATTATACGGTGTGAGGGCACAAATGGGACATGGCGGATGAAGCCTTTTCCGTTCAAAGGTTTAGGGTCAGAGTCGGAAATGCTCCCCGAGATAGACCCGGCGCACCTGCGGGTCGGACAGGACCTCTTCCGGCGAACCCCGGCTGATGACACGGCCGTCGCTGAGGATATAGGCCCGGGTGCAGATCCCCAGGGTCTCGCGCACGTTGTGGTCGGTGATGAGCACGCCGATGCCCCGGGCGGTGAGATGGGCGATGATGCGCTGGATCTCGATCACGGAGATGGGGTCCACGCCGGCGAAGGGCTCGTCCAGGAGAATGAAGTCCGGTTCCGTGGCCAGGGCCCGGGCGATCTCCACCCGCCGGCGCTCACCCCCGGAGAGGCTGATCCCCGGGTTGTCCCGCAGGTGGGCGATCTGGAATTCCTCCAGCAGGTGCTCCAGGTGATCCCTGCGCTGCGCCTTGTCCAGGTCGCCGCGCACCTCCAGTACCGCCAGGATGTTCTCCGCCACGCTGAGCTTGCGGAAGACGGAGGGTTCCTGGGGGAGATAGCCCAGACCCAGCCGGGCCCGGGCATGCATGGGCAGGCGGGTGATGTCCCGCCCGTCCAGCAGGATGCGCCCCTCGTCGCAGGGCACCAGGCCCACGATCATGTAGAAACAGGTGGTCTTGCCGGCCCCGTTGGGGCCCAGCAGGCCCACCACCTCGCCGCTCTCCACGATGAATCCGGTGCCGTCCACGGGCCGCCGCGAACGGTAGCGTTTGACCAGGTCCTGGGCCTCGAGGTGGCTCATGCCCGGGTCACTCCGCCCCGGCGGGGCGTTCCCTGGGGGTGAAGATGGCCTCTACACGGCCCGTGTCGCCGGTGCGGGCCTCCAGGACGGCCGTCTCCAGGTTGTAGTCGATGCGATCGCCGCGGAATTCATCCTCCGCCTGCCAGATGCGGGCCTTGCCGGAGAGGATGACCTCCTGGGATCGGGGCAGGAAGGTCATGGTCCGGGCCTCGGCACGGACCGGGCGTCCTTGCTTGTCCTGGGTATCCAGCTGGGCCGGCGCGCCTTCCGCCTCCATGCGTTCCAACTCGCGGTCGGGGGAGTGGACGGTGACCACATCACCGCGGATGACCGTGGGGCCCTGGGTGATGCGGACGTTGCCCCGGTAGACGCTGATGCCCTGGCGATCGTCCAGATGGGCGTTGTCCGCCTCGACGCGTACGGGTTGATCCGTGTCCTGTTGACCCGGTGCGGGGGGAGGGCACAGGAGCAGGGCCAGCAGGAGCAGGGGCCAGGGCCGGCGGGACGGACGGGGTTCAATGGGGTGCATGGGTCCCCCGTACCTGTCGGTGCAAATCAAGGGTCTCTCGTGCCAGGTTCAGTGTCATGCCGATGCCCTCGGCGCTGTAGTGTGGGGCCCTGAGTCGGGCGGGGGCCCCGGTGATGGCCTCCCGTTCGGTCACCTTCACCAGGACGTCGCGGGTACGGATGTCCAGTGGGGACCGCCCGGAGGCGACGGCGCGGTTCAGGTCCACCTGCCCGGACAACCGGATCCGATCGTCGTCGGGTGAGATCCAGCCCCCCTCCGAGCGCAGTACCCAGCGAGGGCTGCCCCGTTCCTGCACCAGCAGCACCGGGGCGGTGAGCAGGCGGGCGCCGTCCCGTTGGCGCTCTTCCATGCGTTGTCCCGAGAGGCGGTAGCGCAGTGCCCCGGTCTCATCCATGGACCACAGGGTGAACTCCTGGGCGAAGAACTCCGGGGCGTCGGGCGATACGGTCCCGGGTGTCGCCAGACGGCGCTGATCCGTCCCGGTGGCCAGCCAGTAGCCGAGACTGGCCGCCAGCACGAGGAGCAGGACCCCGAGACGCCAGCCACGGTTCATTCCAGGTAAGGCGCCAGCGCCGCCTGCAGGGTCCCCTGGGCGTCCATGATCAGTTCGCAGGCCTCGCGTACGGCGCCCTGGCCGCCGCCCAGTCCGGTGACGTGATGGGCCTGTTCCCGCACCAGGGGATGGGCGTCGGCCACCGCCAGGCCCAGGATCACCCGGCGCATCACCGGCAGGTCCAGGATGTCGTCCCCCATGTAGGCCGCTTCCCCGGCGGTCACCCCCGCGGCCTCCAGCAGCCCATCCAGGGCCTCCCGCTTGTCGCGCCGGCCCTGGATGATGTGGGGGATGCCCAGTTCGCGGCAGCGGTGTTCCACCACCTGCGAGCGGCGTCCGGTGAGGATGCCCATCTGGACGCCGCTGTCCAGCAGCAGGCGGATGCCGTGGCCGTCCCGGCTGTGGAAGGCCTTGTATTGCTGGCCGTCATCCCCAAGGAAGAGGCGTCCGTCGGTGAGCACGCCGTCCACGTCCAGGATGAGCAGACGCACCGCCCGGGCGCGCTGGAGGAGGGTCTCGGTCATGGTTCGAGGATAGCACGGGCCCCGCCTGCGGGGCAGCGGGGTTCAGACCACACCGGCCCGGAGCAGGTCGTGCATGTTCAGGGCCCCCACCAGGCGTCCGCTCTCCACCACCGGCAGGGCGTTGATCTTGTGGTCCTCCATGATCTTGAGGGCCTCCGCGGCCAGCATCCCCGGGAAGACGGTGCGGCATTGCCGGGTCATCACCTCGCCGATGCGGATGACGTGGATATCCAGGCCGCGGTCCAGGGTGCGGCGCAGGTCGCCGTCGGTGTAGACCCCCACGAGATGGCGCTGTTCGTCCACCACCGCGGTCATCCCCAGCCCCTGGCGGGTGATCTCCAGCAGGGCGTCGGAGAGCGCGGCATCCGCCCGCACCATGGGGATGCGTTCATCGGTGTGCATGATGTCCGCCACGTGCAGCAGCAGGCGCCGTCCCAGGCGTCCGCCGGGATGGGAGCGGGCGAAGTCGTCGGCGGTGAAGCCCCGGGCCTCCAGCAGGGCCACCGCCAGGGCGTCCCCCATGGCCAGGGTGGCGGTGGTGCTGGTGGTGGGGGCCAGGCCCAGGGGGCAGGCCTCGCGTTCCACGCTCACATCCAGGTGGACCGTGGCCTCACGCGCCAGGGTGGAGCGGGGGTTACCGGTAAGGGCCACCAGGGGCACCCCCTGGCGGCGGATCAGGGGCAGGATGGTGAGCAGTTCGTTGGTCTCGCCGGAGTTGGAGAGGGCCAGCACCGTGTCCCCCGGGGTGATCATGCCCAGGTCCCCGTGGCTGGCCTCGCCGGGATGGACGAAGAAGGCGGGGGTGCCGGTGCTGGCCAGGGTGGCGGCGATCTTCCCGCCGATGTGGCCGGACTTGCCCATGCCGGTGACCACCACGCGGCCGGTGCAGGCCAGCAGGTGTTCGCAGGCCCGCACGAAGGCCCCGTCCAGGCGGTCACACAGGTCCAGGATGCCCCGGGCCTCGGTCTGCAGGACCGCCCGGGCCAGGTCGAGGGTCTTTTCGGGGTGGTCTTTCATGGCGGTATCATGATCCGTGGTGTGGGGCTGCGACAGGCCCGCTCGGCCGGATGGCGGTGCGGACGCGGCGTCCCCATCCTCATGATCGGGAGACCGCGCGCCGGTGCCGGGCCCTGCGTACGCGTGAAACCAAAGCCTATCACGGAGGGATGACCGCATGGTCGGTCGCGGAGATTTCGTCCTCACGCTCGGGGTACGGGACTGGCTGCGTCCGGACTGGGTATCCGGATTCTATCCCGCCGATCTGCCCCCGGAATGGCGCCTGGGCTACTACGGCAACGCCTTCCGGGCGGTACTGGTGCCTGTCGGGCGCTGGCGGACGGCTGGACCCGCCGTGTGGGCCGACTGGGCGCAAGAGGTGCTCCCGGACTTCAGGTTCTACCTGGAGTGGGATGGGGACTGCGTCCGGGACTCGACCGCGGCGCAGGCGGCGCAGATCCTGGGGCCCCGCTTTGGGGGGTGGGTCGTGGCGTCGGGGGTCCCGCCGCCTCCCGAGGGGATGTGTGCCGTGGCGGGCGGGACCGGTGCGGCGCGGCTCTGGGAGGGGGAGGGCACCCCCGGTCACTGCGCCGGCGTCGGGCGTCTGGCCTGCGGTGCGCCGCCCGACCCCCGCGCCCTTCGCCAGGCCCTGGAGGCCTTCATGGCCCGCAGCGGGGCGCGTCGCGGCGTGCTGTTCCTGGATGCCCCGCCGGCGGTGCTGGAGCAGGCCCGGATCGTCGCGGAGCTCCTGGGGGTGACTTGACACTCCAGGCCCTCCCGCCGGAACATCCTCCCTGATGTCCCGGAAGGGCCGTGTCCCTTCCATACCCCGAAGCGACCTAGGATCCGAAACCATTTCTCCCGAGCCCGACCATACGCCCTGGATCGAGATCCGAGACCTGCATTTCGCCCGGGCC
The DNA here is from genome assembly GCA_046546415.1 of Ectothiorhodospira sp. Taxonomy (GTDB): domain Bacteria; phylum Pseudomonadota; class Gammaproteobacteria; order Ectothiorhodospirales; family Ectothiorhodospiraceae; genus Ectothiorhodospira. Next base: position 18,329 of record JBKGXY010000006.1, on the reverse strand, counting down.
GGACGTCCGATCTTCGACGGCCTGGATATTCGTATCCCCCGCGGTCAGGTGGCAGCCATCATGGGGCCCAGCGGGTCGGGCAAGACCACGCTGCTGCGCCTGATCGGGGGGCAGTTGCGCCCCGATCGGGGTCAGGTGCTGGTGGATGGCCAGGATGTGCACCGGCTGTCCCGGCGCGAGCTCTACCGCCTGCGTCGCCGCATGGGCATGCTCTTTCAGAGCGGTGCCCTGCTCACGGACCTGGATGTCTTCGATAACGTGGCCTTCCCCATCCGGGAGAACACCCGCCTGCCGGAGCCGGTGGTGCGGGCCCTGGTGCTCATGAAGCTGGAGGCGGTGGGGCTGCGCGGGGCGCGGGCCCTGCGCCCCGCGGAGCTCTCCGGGGGCATGGCCCGGCGGGTGGCCCTGGCCCGGGCCATCGCCCTGGATCCGGAGCTGATGATGTACGACGAGCCCTTCACCGGGCTGGACCCCATCACCATGGGGGTCATCGTCTCCCTCATCCACCGGCTGCACGACGCCCTGGGGATGACCAGCCTCCTGGTCTCCCACGACGTGGCCGAGACCAGTTCCATCGCCGACTGGGTCTATCTCCTCTCCGATGGCCGTGTGGTGGACGAAGGGCCGCCTGCCCGGCTGCAGGAGTCGGCCTCCGACTGGTCCCGGCAGTTCCTGCAGGGGTTGCCGGACGGTCCCGTGCCTTTCCATTACCCCGCACCGGACTATCTGCGGGACCTCGTGGCCGGGGGAGGGCGATGATGATGCCGTTGCAGACCCTGGGACGCTGGTCCCTGGAGGTGCTCGCCCGCCTGGGTCGGGGGCACCTCTTCCTGCTGCGTACCGTGTTGGCCCTGGGCCCCATGATCCTGCGTCCCCGGCTGTGGATCCGCGAGCTCCATTCCGTTGGGGTGCGCTCGCTGCTGATCATCGTGGTCTCGGGGCTGTTCGTGGGTATGGTGCTGGCCTATCAGGGTTACATCACCCTGGTGGATTTCGGCAGTGCCGAGGCCCTGGGGACGGTGGTGGCCCTGTCCCTGGTGCGTGAATTGGGCCCCGTGGTGACGGCGCTGCTCTTCGCCGGCCGGGCCGGGTCGGCGCTGACCGCCGAGATCGGGCTCATGAAGGCCACCGAGCAGCTCTCCAGCATGGAGATGATGGCCGTGGACCCCTACCGGCGCGTGGTCGCGCCGCGTTTCTTCGCCGGGATCCTCTCCATGCCCCTGCTGGCGGCCATCTTCAGCGCCGTGGGCGTGGGGGGCGGCTATCTGGTGGGTGTGGGTGTCCTCGGGGTGGACGCGGGATCCTATTGGTCCCAGATGCAGGCCAGTGTGGATGTCTTCGACGACGTGATGAGCGGGGTCATCAAGAGCCTGGTCTTCGGTGTCGTGGCCGCCTGGATCGCCGTATTCGAGGGCTTCGATGCCGTGCCCACCGCCGAGGGGGTGAGCCGGGCCACCACGCGCACCGTCGTGCACACCGCCCTGGCCGTCCTGGCCCTGGATTTCATCCTCACCGGACTGATGTTCGGTGCGAATTAAGGGAACCGCAAGATGACGACACGCTGGATCGAGATCACCGTCGGTTTCTTCGTGGCCCTGGGGCTGGCGGCCCTTTTCGTGCTGGCCCTGAAGGTGAGCAACCTGAGCGAGTACGGGGGCGGCGAGGGATACCGTGTGGATGCCTACTTCAGCAATATCGGCGGTCTCAAGGAGCGTGCCCCCGTCACCCTGGCCGGGGTGCGGGTGGGGCGGGTGAGCGATATCCGCTACGATCCCGAGCGCTTCCAGGCCCGGGTGACCCTGTCCCTGTCCCCGGAGCACGACTACCTGCCCCAGGATACCCAGGCCAGCATCTACACCGCCGGCCTGCTGGGGGAGCAGTACATCGCCCTGGAGCCGGGTGCCGAGGAGACGGTCCTGGAGGAAGGCGACACCCTCCAGTTCACCCAGTCGGCCGTGGTGCTCGAGGAGCTCATCGGGCGCCTGATGACGAGGCTCACCAGCGACTGACGTACGGGTACCGCACGTCCCCGGGGTCGATCCCTCACCAAAGTGTTCCACGGAGTGCCCAATGAAAGCCCTGATGAATCTGTTCGCGGCCCTGATCCTGGGGTTTTGCAGCACGGCCATGGCCGCCTCTGCCCCGGATCAGGATCCCGTGGACCTGGTGGAGTCCACCGCGGACCGGGTCCTGAGCGAGCTGCGGGAGGATCCCGAGCGCACCCGGGAGGACCCGGAATTCCTTTACGATCTGGTGGACGAGATCATCCTGCCGATGATCGACTTCCAGGGGATGTCGCGGCTCATCCTGGCCCGCCACTGGCGCACCGCCACCCCGGAACAGCGCGAGCGCTTCACCGAGGCCTTCCGCGACACGCTGGTGCGCACCTACACCCTGCAGATGGCGGAGCACATGGACAAGGAGATCCGCGTCCTGTCCCACCGCAGCTTCCAGGACGATCGCATGGCCGCGGTGGCCACGGAGATCGTCATGGGGGAGGGGGAATCCAATATCCCGGTGACCTACCGTCTACGCCCCGTGGACGGGCAGTGGAAGGTCTTCGACCTGGAGGTGGAGGGTCTGAGCTTCATCACCAACTTCCGTACCACCTTTGGTTCGGAGGTGGAGAAGGAAGGCCTGGATGCCCTGATCCGTCGTCTGGAGAAGGGGGATGAATCCATCGTGGAGGAGGCCGTGGAGGCCGGGGAGTCATCATGACCCAGGCCGGGCCGGAGGAAGAATCCGTCCGTCTGGAGGAGGATCCTGACGGTCTGCGTCTGGTGGGCCCGCTCACCCGGGGGACGGTCCCCGACCTGTGGTCCCTGGCCCCCGGGCGGTTGCATACGGGGGGGACGCCCTGCCGCGTGGACCTGTCCGGTGTGACCCGCGCCGATTCGGCGGGGGTGGCCCTGCTGGTGGCCTGGATGGGCCGCCGGGGGGGACGGGAGGGCCTGGTGTTCTCCGGGGTGCCGGAACAGATGCGCCCCTTGATCCGGTTGAGCGACCTGGAGGGGGTATTGCCCGAGGAAGGGGCACAGACGGACTGACCTCATGGGGGTAGGGATCGGTTCCTGCCGAGCGCGGGCTTTTCCGCTATCATGCCCACCCCATGGACAAGCTCATCATCAGAGGGGGTCGCCCGCTTGAGGGCGACGTACGCATCTCCGGCGCCAAGAACGCCGTGTTGCCCATCCTGGCGGCCGCCCTGCTGGCGGACAGTCCCATGGTCATCGGCAACGTCCCGCATCTGCAGGACGTCACCACCACCATGGGGCTGCTGGGGCGGATGGGGGTGTCGCTGACCCTGGATGAGCGCATGCGCATCGAGGTGGACCCCAACACCCTGCGCGAGTGCGTCGCCCCCTACGACCTGGTGCGCACCATGCGGGCCTCCATCCTGGTGCTGGGGCCCCTGCTGGCCCGCTACGGTGAGGCGGAGGTCTCCCTGCCCGGGGGCTGTGCCATCGGATCTCGGCCGGTGAATCTCCACCTCAAGGGCCTGGAGGCCATGGGGGCGGAGATCCGCGTGGAGGAGGGCTACATCCGTGCCCGGGCGCCCCGCCTGAAGGGGGCGCGACTGGTGCTGGATACCGTCACCGTGACCGGCACGGAGAACCTGCTCATGGCCGCCACCCTGGCCGAGGGGGTGACGGTCATCGAGAACGCCGCCCGGGAGCCGGAGATCATCGATCTGGCCCACTGCCTCAATGCCATGGGGGCCCGGGTCAGCGGCGCGGGATCCGACACCCTCACGGTGGAGGGGGTGTCCACCCTGCACGGCTGCGCCTACGATGTGCTGCCGGACCGCATCGAGACCGGTACCTTCCTGGTGGCGGCGGCCCTCACCGGCGGCCGGGTGCGGGCGCGGGATACCGCGCCCAAGACCCTGGATGCGGTGCTGGCGAAGCTGGAGGAGGCCGGTGCGGCCCTGGATGTGGGGCAGGACTGGATCGAACTGGACATGCGCGGGCGCCGGCCCCGGGCCGTGAGCCTGCGCACCGCCCCGTATCCGGCCTTTCCCACGGATATGCAGGCCCAGTTCGTGGCCCTGAACGCGGTGGCCGAGGGCACCGGGGCGGTGACGGAGACGGTCTTCGAGAACCGCTTCATGCACGCGCTGGAGATGCAGCGCATGGGGGCGGACATCCGCATCGAGGGCAACACCGCCATCATCCGCGGGGTGGACCATCTGAACGGGGCGCCGGTGATGGCCACGGACCTGCGGGCCTCCGCCAGCCTGATCCTGGCGGGCCTGGCCGCCCGCGGGGAGACCGTCGTGGACCGCATCTATCACATCGACCGCGGCTACGAGTGCATCGAGGAGAAGCTGTCCCAACTCGGGGCCGACATTCGCCGCATACCCGGATGAATCCATGCCAGAGAAGACCCTGACCATCGCCCTTTCCAAGGGCCGCATCTACCAGGACACCCTGCCGCTGCTGGCCGAGGCCGGCATCGAACCCGCGGACGACCCGGAGACCAGCCGCAAGCTGATCCTGGGCACCAACCGTCCGGATGTGAAACTGGTGGTGATCCGCGCCGCGGACGTGCCCACGTATGTGCAGTACGGCGCGGCGGACCTGGGGGTCTCGGGCAAGGACGTGCTCATGGAGCACGGCGGCGAGGGCATCTACGAGCCCCTGGACCTGAATATCGCCCGCTGCCGGCTCATGGTGGCGGGACGGCCCGGGGCCCATCTGCGCCCCGGCCGCCTGCGGGTGGCCACCAAGTTCGTCCAGGCCACCCGGCGCCATTTCGCCGCCCAGGGACGGCAGGTGGAGATCATCAAGCTCTACGGGTCCATGGAGCTGGCCCCCCTGGTGGGGCTGGCGGACTGCATCGTGGACCTGGTGGATACCGGCAATACCCTGCGGGCCAACGGCCTGGAGCCCCTGGAACCCATCGCCGAGATCAGTTCGCGGCTGGTGGTGAACAAGGCCGCCATGAAGATGAAGTCCGCCCGCATCAAGGACCTCATCGGGCAACTCTCGGCGGCGGTGGACCGGCGCCGCTGACCCGCCGCACCCGTCCGCGCCGCCCCGGTGCCGGGGCGGACCAACCGACGACCCGGATATACGCATGCAGCACTACCCCACCGATGACCTGAGAATCGTCAACATCCGCGAGGCCCTGCCGCCCTGTCGCCTGCTGGAGGATCTGCCCATCACCGAGGACGCCGCCCGCACCGTCTACGAGACACGGCGCATGGTGCAGTCCATCCTCCGGGGGGAGGATGACCGCCTGGTGGTGATCGCCGGCCCCTGTTCCATCCACGATGTGGAGGCCGCCGGGGAGTACGCCCGGCGCCTGGGGGCACTTCGGGCCGAGCTGGCGGAGGATCTGGTGGTCATCATGCGGGTCTACTTCGAGAAGCCCCGCACCATCGTCGGCTGGAAGGGACTGATCAACGACCCCAACCTGGACGGCAGTTTCGAGATCAACAAGGGGCTGCATCTGGCGCGCGGCCTGTTGCGGGATCTGGCGGATGCAGGCATGCCCGGGGCCACGGAATACCTGGACCCCATCAGCCCCCAGTACATCTCCGATCTGGTGGCCTGGGGGGCCATCGGCGCGCGCACCACCGAGAGCCAGGTGCACCGGGAACTGGCCTCCGGCCTGTCCTGCCCGGTGGGCTTCAAGAACAGCACCGACGGCAGCCTGCAGATCGCCATCGATGCCATCCGCTCCGCCGGCAAGCCCCATCACTTCCTCTCGGTGACCAAGGCCGGGCATTCGGCCATCTTCTCCACGGCGGGCAACCCGGACGGTCATATCATCCTGCGGGGCGGGCGCCGCCCCAACTACGATGCCGCCAGCATCCAGGAGGCCGCCTCGGCCCTGGAGGATGCCGGTCTGCCGGCCCGCCTGATGGTGGACTGCAGCCACGCCAACAGCCGCAAGGACCCGGCCCGTCAGGTGGAGGTGGCCCGCACCGTGGCCGGTCAGGTGGGCGCCGGGGACCGGCGCATCATCGGGGTCATGCTGGAGAGCCATCTGGTGGCGGGCCGCCAGGACGTGACCCCGGACCGGCCCCTGACCCACGGCCAGAGCATCACCGATGCCTGCATGGGCTGGGACGACACCGTGCCCGTGCTCCGGGAGCTGGCGGCCGGGGTGCGGGCGCGCCGCGCCGCCGCCGGCCGGGACTGAGCCCCGGCCCTCATACCCAACGCCGAATCCGCGGGAGAAGACCCATGCCGATCATCAACCGACTCGATACCAGCGAGGCCGACTTCCGGGAGCGGCTGGATCGCCTGCTGGCCTGGGAGGGGGTCTCCGACGAGGCCGTGACGCGGACCGTGAGCGAGATCCTCGCGGACGTGCGCCGTCGTGGGGACGCCGCCCTGCTGGAATATACCGCCCGCTTCGACCGCCTGCAGCGACCCCGCGTGGCCGATCTGGAGATCCCGGTCGAGCGCCTGCAGCAGGCCCTGGAGGGGCTGGACACGGAACAGCGCCAGGCCCTGGAGACCGCCGCCGGGCGGGTGCGGCGCTATGCCGAGCATCAGCGCCTGGCCGACTGGCAGTACACCGAGCCCGACGGTACGGTGCTGGGACAGCAGATCACCCCCCTGGACCGGGTGGGGCTGTACGTCCCCGGGGGCAAGGCGGCCTATCCCTCCTCGGTCATCATGAACGCCGTGCCCGCCAAGGTGGCCGGGGTGCCGGAGGTGGTCATGGTGGTGCCCACCCCGGATGGCACCCTGAACGAACTGGTGCTGGCCGCGGCCGCCGTGGCGGGGGTGGACCGCGTCTTCGCCCTGGGCGGGGCCCAGGCGGTGGCGGCCCTGGCCTACGGCACCGAGACCGTGCCGGCGGTGGACAAGATCGTGGGTCCGGGCAACATCTATGTGGCCACGGCCAAGCGCATGGTCTTTGGGGCGGTGGGCATCGACATGGTGGCCGGGCCCTCGGAGATCCTGGTCATCTGCGACGGACAGACCGATCCCACCTGGATCGCCGCCGACCTCTTCTCCCAGGCGGAGCACGACGAGGACGCCCAGGCTCTCCTGGTCTGCCCGGATGGGGCCTACCTGGAGATGGTGGTGGCCGCCATGGACGAACTGCTCACCGAGATGCCCCGGGCGGAGATCATCCGCACCTCCCTGGCGGCCCGGGGGGCCCTGATCCGGGTGCGGGACCTGGACGAGGCGGTGGCCGTGGCCAACCACGTGGCCCCGGAGCATCTGGAGCTGTCGGTGGCCGATCCCGCCGCCCTGGCGAGCCGGATCCGTCATGCCGGGGCCATCTTCATGGGGCGTCACACCGCCGAGGCGGTGGGGGACTACTGTGCCGGGCCCAATCACGTGCTGCCCACCTCGCGCACGGCGCGTTTCTCCTCGCCCCTGGGGGTGTACGATTTCCAGAAACGCTCCAGTCTCATCCAGTGTTCCCCGGCGGGGGCCGCCGAACTGGGCCGCACCGCCGCGGTGCTGGCCCGGGGGGAAGGGCTGGTGGCCCATGCCCGCTCTGCGGAATACCGCACCGACGACAGCGAGCCCCGTTCATGAGCTGCAGCCCGGAGACCCTGATCCGTCCCGAGGTCCTGGAGCAATCCGCCTATGCGGTGTCGCCGGCCGAAGGGCTGATCAAGCTGGATGCCATGGAAAACCCCTATGCATGGCCCGAGTCCCTGCGTCAGGCCTGGGCGGAACACCTGTCCGGTGTGGCGGTGAACCGCTATCCGGACCCCCGGGCCGATGCGCTGGTGAGGGATCTGCGGTCCGTGATGGGTATCCCGCAGAACGCCGGGGTCCTGCTGGGCAACGGATCGGACGAGCTCATCCAGATCCTGCTCATGGCCCTGGCCGCTCCGGGGCGGGTGGTGATGGCCCCGGAACCGGCCTTCGTCATGTACCGCACCGTGGCCCGCTGGCTGGGCATGGACTATGTGGGGGTGCCGTTGCGGGAGGACTTCTCCCTGGACCTGCCGGCCCTGCACCGGGCCCTGGAGAACCATCGTCCGGCGGTGCTGTTCCTGGCCTATCCCAACAACCCCACCGGCAACCTCTGGCCCCGGGGGGCGGTGGAGGCACTCATCGAGGCGGCCCCGGGACTGGTGGTGGTGGACGAGGCCTACGGGCCCTTCGCCGATGACAGCTTCCTGCCGATGGCGGGCACGCATCCCCGGCTGCTGGTGATGCGCACCGTCTCCAAGCTGGGGCTGGCCGGTCTGCGCCTGGGCTATCTCTGTGGTCCCGCGCCCTGGCTGGAGGAGCTGGACAAGCTGCGCCTGCCCTACAACATCAATGTCCTGACCCAGGCGGCGGCCCGCTTCGCCCTGGAGCATCATGACGTGCTGGAATCCCAGGCAGCGGCCATCCGCCGGGACCGGGGGGACCTGTACCGTGCGCTGCAGGGCCTGGAGGGGATCACCCCCTTCCCCAGCGAGGCCAACTTCATCCTCTTTCGCACGCCTCCGGGCCGGGCCCGGGCCCTGTTCGAGGGGATTCGGGCGCGTGGGGTGCTGATCAAGGACCTCTCGGGGCAGGGGGGGTTGCTGGCCGACTGCCTGCGGGTGACCGTGGGCACACCCGGGGAGAACGCGCGCTTCCTGGAGGCCCTTTCCGGGGCCATGGCCCAGGGCGGCTGAGCCCGCCGGGGTTACGAGGCCTGCATCTGCGGCCGCCGCCCCACCTGGGCCTGCAGTTCCAGGGGGCGGTCATTGCGGATCCCGCGGATCTCCAGGGTCTCCCCGGGGCGACGTCGGGCGATGAGGTTCAGGGCCTCCTGGGCACTGGTGATGCGGGTCTCGTCCAGATGGGTGATGACGTCCCCGGGGCGGATCCCCGCCCGCGCCGCCGGACCCTCGGCCAGCACCCCCGCCACGAGGATGCCCCGGGGGTCTTCCAGGCCGAAGGAGGGTGCCAGTTGCGGCGTGATCTCCTGGATCTCGACCCCCAGCCAGCCGCGCACCACCGCACCCTGTTCCACGATCTGGGTCATCACGTCCCGGGCCAGGTCCGCAGGGATGGCGAAGCCGATCCCCTGGGAGCCGCCGGAGCGGGTGAAGATGGCGGTGTTGATCCCCACCAGTTCCCCATGGGCGTTCACCAGGGCCCCGCCGGAGTTCCCGGGGTTGATGGCGGCGTCGGTCTGGATGAAGTTCTCGTAGGTGTTCAGGCCCAGGCGGGAGCGCCCGGTGGCGCTGACGATCCCCTGGGTGACCGTCTGCCCGACGCCAAAGGGGTTGCCGATGGCCAGCACCACGTCCCCCACCCGCAGGCCGCGGGCATCACCGCTGACCACGCTGGGCAGTTCCCCCGGGGCGGGGACCTTGAGCACGGCCAGGTCGGTCTCCGGGTCGGTGCCCACGACCTGTGCCGAGGCGTTGTGGCCATTGGCCAGCATGACCTCGATGGCGTCGGCCCCCTCGATGACATGATTGTTGGTGAGGATGTAGCCCTGGGGGCTCATGATCACCCCCGAGCCCAGGTTGGTCTGGGTGCGGCTTTGGGGCGTGCCGAAGCCCTCGCCGAAGAATTCCCGGAAGACCGGGTCGTCCAGAAGCGGGGGACCGCGCTGGATCACCGTCTTGCGGGTATAGATGTTCACCACCGCCGGGGCGGCCCGGTCCACGGCCTCGGCATAGGAAACGGGTCCGGAAGACGTGGCCCCGGAAGCGGGGCGGGTGCTCTGGGTCAGCTCCACCACGGGGGCTGGATCGCGCGTGAGACCGGGGAATACGGCCAGGATGAGGGCGGCGGCGGCCAGGCCGAAGGCCACACCCCAGGTGAGGAAGGGACGAATGCGGGACATGGCGCTAAAATACCACAACCGTACCCGCGGGGCCGGAGTGCCGGGCCCTGCCATTCCACCCCATGCCGCGGTCACTGCGGCCGGAGTCCGCCCCATGGTCGATCTCGATCACCTCGTCCGCCATCTGGATGCCCTGCTCAACGTGGAGGCGTTTTCCGACTATAGTCCCAACGGATTGCAGGTCCAGGGGGGCCCCCGGGTGGGCCGGCTGGTGAGCGGGGTCACGGCAAGCCAGGCCCTCATCGAGGCCGCGGTGGCGCGGGAGGCGGATGCCCTGCTGGTGCATCACGGCTACTTCTGGAAGGGGGAGGATGCCCGCATCACCGGCCTCAAGCGCCGGCGTCTGGGGCTGCTGCTGGCCCACGACATCAGCCTGATCGCCTATCATCTGCCCCTGGACGCCCATCCCGAGCTGGGGAACAACGCCCGCCTGGGTCAATTGCTGGGGTGCATCGCCGAGGGCCCCCTGCGGCCGGACGGGATCGGCTGTGTGGGGCGCCTGGACACGCCCCTGGAGGGTGCGGCGCTGGGTGAACGCATCGCGGGCCGGCTGGGGCGTGATCCCCTGTGGATCCCCGGTGGACCGGAGCCGGTGCGCCGGGTGGCCTGGTGTACCGGCGGGGCCCAGGGGATGATCGAGCAGGCCGTGGCCGCCGGGATGGACGCCTATATCAGCGGCGAGATCTCGGAGCAGACCGTCCATGTGGCTCGTGAGGCGGGCATCCATTACTACGCAGCCGGGCATCATGCCACGGAGCGCTATGGTCCCCGTGCCCTGGGTGAGCATATCGCGGACGTCTTCGGGATCGCCCATGAATTTATCGATATCAACAATCCCGCATAGATCAATGAATACCGAGACGGGACCCGGTCGCCCTTGACGTTATGGTCTTATTAGGGAATCCTACTGCGCTTTGAGTGCCCCGGTGCGTCAAAGGGTTTTGGGAGGCGATCGTTTATCCTGACGGGCCCGGCGAGGGTCGGGCGCCCAGCGACCAGCGGTACTATATGGACCTCAACGGGAGAATCTTTGAATGTCTAACGAAGGCGTGAACCAGAATCGGCGGCGATTCCTGGTCGCGACCACGAGCGTGGTCGGCGGAGCAGGGGTCGCCGCGGTGGCCTATCCTTATCTGGCTTCATTGTCCCCCAGTGCCCGTGCTCAGGCGGCAGGTGCTCCGGTGGAGTTGGATGTCAGCGGGATCGAGCCGGGGCAGCTCGTCCAGGTGGAATGGCGCGGCAAACCGGTGTGGGTTACCCACCGTACCGAGGAAATGCTGGACCTCCTGCCCGAGAACCGGGACCGGCTGGTGGACCCGGATTCGGAGGTGGCCAGCCAGCAGCCCGACTACTGCGCGAACCGCACCCGGTCGCGCCGCCCCGAGCTCTCCGTGCTCATCGGGATCTGCACCCACCTGGGCTGCACCCCACAATACCGGCCCGAGGTGTCCCCGGAGGACCTGGGGGAGAGCTGGAACGGCGGCTACTTCTGTGCCTGCCACGGTTCCAAGTTCGATCTGGCGGGGCGGGTCTGGCGCAACATGCCGGCACCGACGAACCTGGAGGTGCCGCACCACATGTACAAGTCGGATAACCTGCTGGTGATAGGCGAAGACGAAGAAGGAGTCCCGGCATGAGAGCTCTCCTCGACTGGATCGACGCCAGATATCCGCTCACCAAGGTCTGGAATGAGCATCTGGCGGAATACTACACGCCGAAGAACATGAACTTCTGGTACTACTTCGGCTCCCTGTCCTTCCTGGTGCTGGCGATCCAGATCGTCTCCGGCATCTTCCTGACGATGTTCTACAAGCCGGACGCCGAACTGGCCTTCGCCTCCGTGGAATACATCATGCGCGACGTGCAGTGGGGCTGGTTCATCCGCTACATGCATGCCGTGGGGGCTTCCGCGTTCTTCATCGTGGTCTACCTGCACATGTACCGGGGCCTGCTCTATGGCTCCTACAAGCGTCCGCGCGAACTCATCTGGATCACCGGCGTCATCATCTATCTGGTGCTCATGGGCGAGGCTTTCGCCGGCTACATGCTGCCCTGGGGGCAGATGTCCTACTGGGGGGCCCAGGTGATCGTGAACCTGTTCAGCACCTTCCCGGTGATCGGGCCCGACCTGGTGACCTGGATCCGCGGGGATTTCCTTGTCTCTGACGCCACCCTGACCCGCTTCTATTCCCTGCACGTGGTGGCCCTGCCGCTGGTCCTGGCGGGCCTGTCCTTCGTGCACGTGGTGGCCCTGCATGCGGTGGGTTCCAACAACCCCGACGGGGTGGAGATCAAGCACTTCACCGATGAGAGCGGCCGGCCCCTGGACGGCATCCCCTTCCATCCCTACTACACCGTGAAGGACATGGTGGGCTTTGGGGTGTTCGCCATCATCTTCTTCGGGATCATCTTCTTCGCCCCCGAGGCGGGCGGGTATTTCCTGGAGAAGAACAACTTCGAGATGGCCGACCCCCTGACCACCCCCGATCTCATCCATCCGGTGTGGTACTTCGCGGCCTTCTACTCCATGCTGCGTGTCGTTCCCGACCCGCTGCTGGGGGTGGTGGTCATGTTCGCTGCGCCGCTGGTGCTGCTGTTCCTGCCCTGGATTGACCGTAATCCCATCCTTTCGGTGCGTTACCGCAGCGCCATCCACAAGTTCAACCTGATGGTCTTTGCGGGGGTCTTCCTGGTGCTCACCTACCTGGGCCTGCAGCACATCACGAGCCTCTACTCGGAGATCGCCCTGCGGCTGACCCTCATCTACTACCTGTTCTTCTTCGTGCTCTGGTTCCACAGCAAGCCGCGCTCCGACGCGTTCAGCTGGGGTTGGTTCCTGGGGATCGTGGCCGCGTACAGCTACTACGACTTCACGCGCATCGCGGCCGATGGGGATCGGGTGATGATCATGGCCTGGTGGCTGGTGCCGACCCTGTACCTGGGGATTTGCCTGTTGCTGCCCCTGTTCTCCCAGCTCAACGAAGAAAAGCCGGTTCCGGCGAGGGTGACTTCGTGATGAAAAAGATTCTGACATTCAGCCTATTGACGATGATCCTGGGGGCTCCGGGCCTCGCCCTGTCGGCGGGTGGGGGAGCCCACCTGGAGGAAGCCAACATCGACCTGACCGACAAGGACTCCATTGAGCGGGGTGCGGAGTACTTCTTCGACTACTGCATCGGTTGCCATTCCCTGGAGTACGAGCGGTATACGACCATTACCGAGGGGTTGGATCTTTCCGAGGATGAGGTCACCGAGCGCTTCATCCATACCCGCGACGAGAAAGGCATGCCCTCTGCGGTGGGGAGTCTGATCAAGATCGCCATGCGCCCCGAGGACGCCGAAGAGTGGTTCGCCCAGCCGGCCCCGGATCTGACCCTCACCGCCCGTCAGCGGGGAGCGGACTGGATCTACAGCATGCTGAAGGGTTTCTATCTGGACGATGAAACGACCTTCGGTGTCAACAATCGGGTCTTCGAGGACATGGGGATGCCCCACGTGCTTTGGGAACTCCAGGGCTGGCAGGAGAACGTCGGTGAAGGGGACGATGTGGAGCTGGAGCTGAAGGAAGAGGGCCGCATGTCCACCGAGGAATACGATGATATGGTCCGCGACATCACGGCCTTCATGACCTACATGGGCGAACCGGAACGGCTGGAACGGGAGCGCTTGGGGGTTTGGGCCCTGGGCTTCCTCGTGATCTTCACCCTCCTGGCCTATCTGCTGAAGAAGGAATACTGGCGCGACGTTCACTGAGCGAGCGTTTCGCCACCCGGGCAGGGAAGCCCATTGACTGACAGGCGGGCGCGCAGGTCGCGCCCGCTTGCCCAGGGAGAGCCTCCATGGCGTCCGTCGCCAATCGAAGATCCGTCATGACCCTCTTTTCGGCCCCTGCCTGTCCGCGTTGTCATGCGGTCCGGCTGGTGCTGGCCGAAAAGGACATTGCCTTCGAGATCGTGTCCGTTGATCCCGAGGCCATCCCGGAGGATCTGTCCCATCTCAATCCCTATGGCTCCGTACCCACGCTTGTGGACCGGGAGCTGGTCCTGTACGGTGCCCAGATCATCCAGGAGTATCTGGATGAGAGATTCCCACATCCACCGCTGCTTCCGGTGGATCCCGTCTCCCGCGCCAGCACCCGGCTCGCGCTCTACCGCGTGGAGCGGGACTGGTATCGCGGGATCGATGAATTGCAGACCGCTTCCGGGCGTTCCGCAACGGCGGCGCGGCGTATCCTCCTGGAGAGCCTGATCGCCTCCGGAGAGGTCTTTGCCGCCCGTCCTTTCTTTCTCAGCGACGAGTTCAGTCTTCTGGACGCCGCAGTGGCGCCGGTGTTGTGGCGATTGCCCCAGTTGGGCATCCCCATGGAGCGCCTGCCGGAACCCGTCCAGGCCTATGCCCGGCGCATCTTTGCGCGGGAGGCGTTCAGGCAGAGCCTGAGCGAGGCCGATCGGGACCTGTAGCCGGGATGGATGCCGGTGGGGCCCGTCCGACTCCAAGCCCATGTCCGTCCCCGAGTGCGATCATGACCTCCAGCCGTCCCTATCTCCTGCGCGCCATCTACGAGTGGATCGTCGACAACGGCCTCACGCCCCACCTCCTGGTGGATGCGGCCCAGGACGTGGTGGTGCCTCGCGACTACGTGGAAGCCGGCCGCATCGTGCTGAACGTGGCCCCCATGGCGGTGAACGGGTTGAACATCGACAATGACGAGGTGACCTTCAGTGCCCGTTTCGGGGGGCGCCCCATGAATGTCCAGGTCCCCGTGGATCGGGTGCTGGCCATCTATACCCGCGAGAACGGGCAGGGGATGATGTTCGCCGAACCCGAGGACGGGGGGGACGAGCCGCCGCCGGAGGGTGGCGAAGGGCCCTCGGGGTCCGGCAGTGAGGGGGGCGGCGGAAAGAAGGGTCCGAGCCTGCGGGTGGTGAAGTAGGCATCCCTTGTCCCGTTTCTAACCGCCGGGCCGATCCTTCGGGGGCATCCCCTTGCCCGGGTTGAGGATATCGGCCGGGTCGAAGCAGGCCTTGATGCCGCGCATCAGGTCCAGCGCTTCCGGGGTCAATTCCCGGTCCACGTAGTCCCGCTTGGCGATGCCCACACCGTGCTCCCCCGAGAGGGTGCCCTCCAGGGAAAGCACCCGTTCGAAGAGTCGGTCCAGGCAGGGGGTGGCCGCCGTCATCTGGCGGGGATCATCCGGGTCCACCAGCAGATTCACGTGGATGTTGCCGTTGCCGGCATGTCCAAAGCAGACGATGGGAATGCCGTATTCCCGGGACAGCGCCTCCACCTCCCGGATCAGGTCCGGCATGCGGGAGACGGGCACGGCCACGTCCTCGTTGATCTTCTTGGGGGCGACCTGCCTGAGGGCGGGGGAGAGGGCCTTGCGCGTGGCCCAGAGGGCCTTCACCTCTTCCCCGGAACCGGCCTGGGTGACCGACAGGCAACCCTCGCCCCTGGCGGCCTCGGCCACCCGGTCCGTCGCCTCCGTCAGGCCCGCCACGGGGCCGTCCACCTCGATCATGAGCAGTCCCCCCGCCCCCTCGGGCAGTGGGATGGTGGAGTGTGAGCGGATCATGGCGATGGACGGACCGTCCATGAACTCCAGGGCGCAGGGGACCACCGGCTGGGCCATGATACGGGAGACGGCCCGGGCGGCTGCTTCCATGGAGTCGTAGATCCCCTGGAGCGTGCGCTTGCCCTCCGCCAGTGGGGTGAGGCGCAGCACCGCCTCGGTGATGACCCCAAGGGTCCCCTCGGAACCGATGAGTAGCCGGGTCAGGTCATAGCCCACCACCCCCTTGGTGGTGCGCACCCCGGTGCGCAGGACCCGGGCGTTGCCGGTCACCGCGGTCAGACCCAGGGTGTTCTCCCGGGGGGTGCCGTATTTCACGGCCCCTGGCCCGGCGCTGTTGTAGGCCAGGTTCCCCCCCACGGTGCAGTAGGCGGCGCTGGTGGGGTCCGGGGGCCAGAAGAAGCCGTGGGTTGCGGCGGCATCCTGCACGGCCTGGTTGGTGACGCCCGGCTGCACCACCATCAGGCGATTGTCCGGGTCCAGTTCCAGGATGCGGTCCATGCGTTCGAAGGTGAGCACCACCCCACCCCGGTCCGGGACGGTGGCCCCGGTGGTGCCGGAGCCCAGGCCCCGGGCGATGAGGGGGATCCAGCGGTCGCGGCAGGTCTCCACCACGGCCTGGACTTGAGCCGTGTCGGTGGCGAAGATGACCGCCTGGGGCGGGGCGTGGAGGCGGGAGTTGTCTCCACCGTAAGGCCAGCAGTCACCCGGGGCCGTGCGCAGGTTCCCTGGCCCGGCGGCGTCGCTCAGGGCCCGGAGGGCGCTTTCGGAGAGAGGGGCGGGGGCCGTCATTCCCGGATCCCCAGGAGTTGCCGGTCGATGAGGTCGCACAGGGCATGGATGACCACCAGATGGGTCTCCTGGATGCGTGCGGTGCGTTCGGAGGGGGCGCGGATCTCCATGTCGCGGGGGGTCAGTCGGTCGGTCAGCGGGCCGCCGTCCTTGCCGGTGAGGGCGATCACCCGCAGGTCACGCTCCCGGGCCGCGTCGATGGCGGCGAGGATGTTGGGGGAGCGGCCGGAGGTGGAGATGGCCACGAGTACGTCCCCGTTTTGCCCCAGGACACGGACCTGGCGGGCGAAGACCTGCTCAAAGGTGTCGTCGTTGGCGATGGAGGTGAGGGTGGAGCTGTCCGTGGTCAGGGCGATGGCCGGCAGCCCCGGGCGCTCGTGTTCGAAGCGATTCACCATCTCGGAGGCAAAGTGCTGAGCGTCCGCAGCCGAGCCGCCATTGCCGCAGATCAGGACCTTGTGCCCCCCCAGCAGGGCTTCCAGAAGGCAGCCGGCGGCGCTGGCGATGGCATCCGGTAGCCGCTCTGCCGCCACCCGCTGGGTCTCGATGGTCTCGGCGAAGGTCTGTCGGATGATCTCTTGAAGGTTCATGGGGGCTCGCGGGTTCAGTTGTGGGCTTCGAAGGCGTTGGGGATCCAGCGCAGGTGGTCGTCCGCCTCCATGACGACCACGTCCAGGCGGGCGCGCCGGCCCTGGCCATGCGCCTGCAGGTAATGGGCGGCAGCGGCCAGGATGCGGCGCTGCTTGCGTGCGTCGATACTGGCCAGTGCCCCGCCGAAGCGGTTGGAACGTCGCTGGCGCACCTCCACGAAGACCAGCACCTCCCGATCCTCCATCACCAGGTCGATCTCGCCCGCCTTGCAGCGGTATTGGGCATGCAGGAAACGCAGCCCCCGGGATTCCAGGTGGGCCCGGGCGCGGGCCTCGGCGCGATCCCCCTGGGCCCTGCGGTTCACTGCGGCGTGTCCTCCAGAGGGCTCTCGCCGCCCTGGAGCAGGCGGGGCCGGCCCTCGATGAAACGGGCCCAGTTCAGGGTCCGCAGGACGCGCCGCTGCGGGTCCACGTGCAGGCGCCCCGTGAGCCCATCGTATCCCGTTCCGGTACCCTGGCTGAGTTGTCCCAGCCGGGGGAGGATCCCCAGGGCATCGAACCCAAGGGCCACCAGCCGGGGCAGCTGTTCCACCCCTTCCGGCCCCGTCCGGGCCAGTTGCTGCCGGAGATTGGGGCGGGGGTTGGCACCCTCCAGCACCCAGGGGATGTCGGCGAAGAGGATCCCATCCAGGTCGGCGTCCTTGCGGGGGTCGGGCCGGGTGGTGTGGACCCGGGAGGTGGCCATCACCGGCAGTTCCCCAGCGTGATGGTAGCGTAATTGGGGCCGGATCTGGCGGGCTTGTGCCGCAGATGCGCCCAGGAAGATCAGGTCCACGTCGGACCGGTGGCGCGGTTTCTCATCCTCCCCTTCCCCCTTTTTCGGTTCGGGTGCTGGCCGGATGTGCAGCGTTTCCGTGATGAGGGTCTCGAAGTCCGTGTCGTCGGGTGCGTAGTACCCCGTTTCGCGCACCACACCACCGAGTTCGGTGAAACGGGCCTCGAAGGCGTGGTGCAGCCGTGCCCCGAGCGGCGAGTCCGGTGCCAGGATGACTGCCTGCCACAGGCCGTCGAGGATGGCCCGTTCGGCCACCTGTCTCGCCTCCTCCTCGGGGTTCAGGCCGAATTGGTAAAGGGCTTCGGGAAAGGGCCCGTCCCCTGGGGCGTGATTCAGGGCCAGCGTGGGTACGGGGAGACGCTCCTGCTCGGACAGTTCCTCAACCGCAGTGCGGGAAAGCGGGCCCACGACCCAGTCGACCCCTGCATCCACCGCGTCCCGGTAGTGCTCCCGCGCCGTGTCCGGGTCCCCTGCCGTGTCGTGGATCTCCAGCCGAGGGCGCTGCTCCTCCGGGGTATCGAAGTAGGCGGCCGTGATGCCCTCCAGAATGGTCTGTCCTGCAGCGCCCATCTCTCCTGTCAGGGGCAGCAGTACCGCCACCTGTTGGGGCCGCCGGCCGGGGAGAGCCCAGAGGGTTGCGATCCGCCCCGTGATCGCGGGATGGGCGGCATGCCCGGGGTGGGCCTGTTGCCAGTCCATCAGGGCCTGGTGGCTGGGGATGGGCTTCCGGGCGAGGCGGGCGAGACGCACCCATCCTGCCGCGTCGGAGGAGAGGGTGTCG
>JBKGXY010000005.1:0-37956 GCA_046546415.1 Ectothiorhodospira sp. | reverse complement strand
GTGCTCCAAGATCTGCTGCACCGTCTCCACCAACCTGGCCATGGAGATCAAGGAGCTCTCCCCGAAGACGGAGGTGTTCATCTATTACATGGACATCCGCACCTTCGGCCTCTACGAGGACCGCTTCTACTGGACCTCCCAGGAGGAATTCCAGACCAAATTCGTCAAGGCACGCATCGCCGAGGTGACGGCCTCCGTGGACGGCCGCCTGTTGCTGAAGGGGGAGGATACCCTGGTGAAGCGGCCCATCGTCATCCCCTTCGACATCGTGGTCCATGCCGTGGGCATGGATCCCAACCAGGACAACCCGGAGATCGCCCGGGTCTTCGGGGTGGATCTGGAGCCTCACGGCTACCTGCAGCGGGCGGAGCACTACACCAACCCCTGCGGCACCAGTCGCCCGGGGGTCTACGCCTGCGGCGCCGCCTATGGTCCCGAGACCATCGATGATTCCATCTCCCAGGGGGCGGCGGCCGGCGGCCGGGCCGTGACGGACCTGCACGCCCTTGTGCGCAAGGCCGGGTGAGGTGCCCATGGTGACGGGGATCGAACCGGCTGCCCTGGGGGTCCGGCTGGAGCCGCGGGTCGCCGCCCACAAGCTCGACAACCTTCTGGAGGACATGAAGGATCGGGGTGGGGTGGAGACCTACCTGGAGGCCCTGCGGGGCAAGCAGCGGGTCTTCAACGCCGCCCTGCCGGAGACCCGCCCCGGGGCCCTGGAGGCCGATATCACCGAGGTCCTGCTGGATTGCGTCTTCCCTGCGCGGCGGAGACTGGCCGATGGGGTGTCCCGGGATCCCGGAACCGCGTCCCGGGCCCTGCTGGATCTGGTCTACGCAAAGGCCCCGCTCATGGACCGCATGCAGGCCTTCTGCGACGCCTTCCCGGGGGCGGACCGCAAGCTGCGTCGCTGCGCCTGGGACTGGGCGGCGGAGGTCCTGCACTTCCGCCAGCCCGAGACGGTGCCCCTGATGACCCGGTGGGTGTGGGATACGGGCACCATGAGCGGTGCGGTGCGCGAGTTCGTGGCGGGGAACGAGACCATGGATACCCTGCCGCTGGCCGCCACTCCTGAGGCATTGGAGGCGGTGCGGGTCTGGTTCACCGAGCATCTGGCCGCCAGCGGGTTCTACCGGGACCTGCCCTTCGTCACGGACCTGATCCTGGCCCGGGCCTATGCGGACTACGTGCGATCCGTGTCCGGCGGCCTGGGGATCCTGCAGGGGGATTTTGGCGCCCGGCAGGACCCGATGGAACTGGTGGTGAAACTACTGGGGATCGACCAGCGGCGGGGGGAACGCCACGCCGCCGCGTCGAGGACATGGCACTAGGCCCGGACCGCTGGCCTTGAGTTTCGGAGAAGAGCATGGCGATTCACGAGAAATCCCTCATCGAGCCCGAACGTCTGCTCCACCACGACAAGCTGGTGGTGGATGGCGTGGATGTCTCCGGGCACTGGAACACGATGATCACGCCACGGACCCTCACCGCCTACGAGGATGACTTCGAGGCCAGGATCCGCAGCATCCCCGGCGGGGAGAACGTGCACCGCTGCTGGCAGTGCGGTTCGTGCACCAATTCCTGCACCATGTACGCCCAGAACGTGCAGTTCAATCCGCGCTACTGGATCTACGCAGTGCGCCTGGGCCTCAGGGAGGAGATCATCAAGGACAAGGATCTCATCTGGCAGTGCGTCTCTTGCAACAAGTGCACCCATATCTGTCCCAAGGACGTGCGTCCCGAGGGGGTGATGAAGGCGCTGACCCACTGGCTGGAGGAGGAGGGATATACGCAGAAGAGCCCCTCCACGGTCTTCGACGAGGCCTTCGCCGATCAGGTCCTGGATACCGGCCGCATGGAGGACGCCCACCTGATCGTGACCTTCTTCCGCCGCACGGGGCAGTCCCTCTTCCAGGGCTGGCTGCGGGTCTTCGGCACCCGCCTGATACGCCACATGCCCGTGGGTATGGGGCTGAGGATGGGCAGCCATTTCATCCATGCCCCCCGCACCCGCTCCTGGGGCAAGACGCGCAATGTCCTCAGGCAATACATCCAGGAACAGAAGGAGGCCGCCCATGGCTAAGGTCGCATACTATCCCGGCTGCGCGCTGGAGGGCTCCGGTGGCCCCTACCACAAGTCCACACAGGTCCTGGTCCGGGCCCTGGGGATGGAGATGGAGGAGATGCCCGACTACAACTGCTGCGGGGCCATGGAGGTGAAGAACGTCCATCCCATGCTGCAGACCTATCTCAGTTCGCGCAATCTCGCCATCGTCGCGGAGCGCATGGGTATGGATACCGTCATGGCCCCCTGCAACGGCTGCTACCACAACCTCAAGAAGGCGGAGTACGAGACCTCCACCTCCGGGGAGACGATGCAGACCGTGCAGGATCTGGCGCGCAAGGCCGAGGACCCGGTCTACGCCGGAGACGTGCGTACCCTGCATCTGCTGGAATGGCTCATGGAGGAGCTGGGGCCCGACGGGATGCGCAAAAAGCTCAAGAAGAGCCTCAATGGCCTGCGCATCGCCAACTACTATGGCTGCATGTACACCCGGCCGCGGCAGATCTTTCCGGAGAAGGACCGGGGCCCGGGGTCCGAGTCCACCTACCGGCCCCATTTCATGGATGACCTGCTGGCCGCCGCCGGCGGGGTGAATGTGGATTTTCCGCTGAAGACCGCCTGCTGCGGTGGTGCCCACACCCTGTCGGATGCCGACACCTCCACCCAGCTGGTACTCAACCTGCTGCAGACAGCGGAGGAAGCGGGGGCCGATGTCATCGCCACCGAGTGCCCCACCTGTCACTCCGGTCTGGAGATGCACCAGGTGCGGGCCGAGACGGAGTACGGGATCACCAGCCAGGTGAAGATCCTCTACTTCACACAGTTGCTGGGCCTGGCCATGGGGCTCTCCCCCCGCAAGCTGGGGATCCACGAGAACGTCAGCGATTCCCTGGACCTGCTGCGGGAGAAGGGGGTGATCTGAGTGCCACGGCCCCCGGGGCCCCTGCAGGGGGCTCCCGGGCGGCCCAGCGGGATGTGGACCCATGGACTGCAACGGCTGCGACTTCAGACCGGACCGGTACTACGACGACGAATACCAGATCTGGCTTCGCCGCGAACCGGACGACACCCTCACGGTGGGCATGACGGATCTCTCCCAGGCCATCGCCGGGCATATCCTGCATGTGCGCGTGCGCCGGCCGGGGACCCGCCGGCCGCCGGGCAAGCCGGTGGCCACCATCGAGAGCGGGAAATGGGCCGGACCCGTGCCCAACTTCATCGACTGCACCATCGTCGAGGCCAACGAGCGCATCATGGAGCGGCCGGAACTGCTCAACGCCGATCCCTACGGGGCCTGGATCGCCCGGGTGGAGACCCCGGGCGGGGCCAGTGCCGTGCTGGGGCGCTTCGTGACCGGTGAGTCCGCCCGGGAGGGGTATTGCGCCCGGGCGCGCCGGGACGAAATCCACTGCAAGCAGGCAACCTGAGGGCCCATCGTGTCCACCCATGACATGGCACAAGACGACGCCGAACAGACCGTCCTGCTGGTGATGACCAGCGGACCCGACACCCCCGCCCGCTGCGGCACCCCCTTCTACCTGGGATCGGTGCTGGCGGCCATGGACGCCCGGGTGCACATCTTCTTCACCATGGCGGGGGTGCAGCTCATGCGCCGGGGCGTGGCCGAGGAACTACGCGCCATGGAAGGGGGCAAGCGCGTCATCGAGTTCATCCGTGACGCCAAGCGGGCGGGGGTGGTCCTGCATGTCTGCGATCCCGCCCTGCCGGGCTACGGCATCGACCCGCAAACGGACCTCATCGAGGAGGTGGACCACGTGGGGCGGGCCAGCGACCTGGGGGATCTGCTGCTGGAGGCGGACAAGGTGTTGTCTTTCTGACCCGCCCCGCTGTAGGGGGCTTTTTTCATCATGGGGTTCCCGTGGGGGCGGGTGCCGGTTCCGGTTGATCCAGATCAGGATCGACACCCCCCCGCACCCCGGATACTCGGGAAGCTTTTCTTCATATCTTCATAAACATTGGGAGGAGTTGAACATGGGAGCCGTCAAGGGCTGCGATCTGCCGGAGGATCTGCTCTACAGCATCGAGAACAACGTCTGGGTCCGCCGGGAATCCGATGGTACCGCCACCGTGGGGCTCACCGCCTATGCCGCGACCCTGGCGGGGCAGGTGGTCTCCTATACCCCGAAGAAGGCGGGCAAGGACGTGAAGAAGGACAAGTCCTGCGCCACCGTGGAGTCGGGCAAGTGGGTGGGCCCGGCCAAGACCCCCGTGGGCGGCGAGGTCACGGCAGTGAACGAGGCCGTGTCCGCCAACCCCGGCCTGATCAACCAGGACCCCTACGGCGAGGGTTGGCTGGTGAAGATCCAGCCCGCGGACTGGGACGGGGACACCGCCGACCTCAAGACCGGTGGCGAGGCCCTGCAGGCCTTCCAGGAGAAGATGGAGGCCGATGGCTTCGAGGGCTGCTGAAGCCCGGACCGGCCCCTCCCCTGGAGGGGCCCGATCCCCCGCAGATCGAAGGATTCCCATGAGCGACTGGCAATCACGGCTGACCCGGGTGGAGCCCCTGGAGGACATCCCGCTGGATCCGGATCTGGTGCGCACCCTGGAGGCGGCGTACGGGGAACGGTTCGACGCCGAGGGTCCCCCGGTGGATCTCTACACCCCCACCTTCAAGACCTATCAGACCTCCGAGATCCGCAGTTGCGGCCAAAACGCCTGGCCTGCGGTCTCGGTCACGGGGGCCGACTGCAAGCTGCAGTGCGATCACTGCAAGGGCCAGCTCCTGGAGCCCATGATCCCGGCGCGCACGCCCGGGGCCCTCTGGGAGGTGGTGGAGCGCATCGTCCAGGACGGCGGGCAGGGGATGCTCCTCACCGGTGGCTCCAATCACCGCAACGAGGTGGAATACGGCCCCTTCTACGACACCATCCGGCGCATCAAGGATTGCTTCCCGGGGTTTCGCATCGCCCTGCACACCGCCCTGGTGGACGACGATACGGCCCGCTGCATGGAGCAGGCCGGGGTGGACACCGCCATGATGGACGTCATCGGCGCCCAGGAGACCATCACCCGGGTCTATCACCTGCGCCGCTCCGTGGAGGACTTCGAGGCCACCCTGGAGTCCCTGGTGAAGACACAGATGAAGGTGGTGCCCCACATCGTCATGGGGCTGCACTACGGGCGCTTTCTGGGGGAGTGGGAGGCCCTGCGCATGATCCGCCGCCACCCGCCGGATGCCGTGGTCCTGGTGGTGGTGATGCCCTTCTACGCCCCCGACCGTACACCCTTCGCCACCCCCGGGGCCGGGGAGGTGGGCCGCTACTTCCTGGAGGCGCGGCGCACCCTGGCGGACACCCGCCTGCTGCTGGGCTGCGCCCGCCCGGCCGGGGAGGTCAAGGGGGCCATGGACGCCTATGCCGTCATGGCCGGCCTGGACGGGATCGCCCATCCGGCGGACGGGATCGTGGAACTGGCCACCCGCCTGGGACGCCGCGCACGGGTCATCCCCGCCTGCTGCTCCATGACCCTGGGGGAGGCGGGCGCACCCAACGGCACCGAGGCGGGGCTGGAGATCGATCTGGAGGCGGTGATCGCCGATGAACGGGCCCGCCGCCGGGGGGCCGGGGTGGCCCCCGGCGGCATCCCGGTCGTGACCACGGGAGGATGACCCATGCGGGATGAACACACACTGCGGGTGCTGGACACCGGACTGCGCGGGGCGGCGGAGAACCTGGCCCTGAACCGGGCCCTGCTGGAGTGCCACCAGGCGGGCCGATCCCCCCATACCCTGCGCTTTTTACGCTTCCAGCCCTCGGCCCTGGTGGGCTTTCATCAGAACGTGGATCAGGAACTGCTGCCCGAGGTCTGCCGTGCCGAGGGGATCGAGATCCAGCGGCGCATCACCGGGGGCGGGGCCATCTATTTCGATCCCACCCAGATCGGCTGGGAGCTGTATCTGGACCGGCGCTTTCTGGGTACCGCCGACATGGAGGCCATCGCCGGGCGCATCTGCCGGGCCGCCGCCGAGGGCATCCGCCGACTGGGGGTGGACGCACGCTACCGGCCGCGTAACGACATCGAGGTGGACGGGCGCAAGATCTCCGGCACCGGCGGGGCCTTCGACGGCGACTCCATCCTGTATCAGGGGACGCTGCTGCTGGATTTCGACGTGGGACAAATGCTCCGGGTCTTGCGCATCCCGGCGGAAAAGCTCTCGGACAAGGCCATCGCCTCGGCCCGGGACCGGGTGGCCAATCTCAAGGATCTGCTGGGGGAACTGCCGCCCCTGGACAGGGTCCATCAGGCCCTGGCCGGGGCCTTTGCCGAGGCCTTCGGCGTGGACCTGGTGCCGGGGGAACTGAACACCGCCGAACAGGATTGCTTCCGCGAGGCCCTGGCCGAGATGGACACCCCGGAGTGGATCCATCAGCGCAACCGTCCGGTCTCCGATGCCCCCCTGCTGGAGGGGGTGCACCGCTGTGCGGGTGGATTGATGCGTGCCGGGCTGATCCTGGACCGGGACCGGGGACGCATCGCCCAGGCCTGGATCACCGGGGATTTCTTCACCCATCCCCGGCGCATGGTGGCGGACCTGGAGGCGGCCCTGCGCGGGATCCCGGTGGCGGAACTGGAGCCGGCGGTGCATGCCTTCTTCGATGGCTATCGGGTGGAGATGCTGCACCTGACCCGGGAGGACTTCCTCCGGGTATTGCGACGGGCCCTGGCTTCGGACGGGACGGGGCAGGATGCCCATGCCGTCGGTTGATGTGCTGGTGGTGGGGCTGGGTCCCGCCGGCGCCCGGGCTGCGGCCACCGCCGCCGCCCGGGGGGCGCGGGTGCTGGCGGTGGAGCGCCGCCCCCGGATCGGGGTCCCGGTACAGTGCGCCGAGTTCGTCCCCCTGCCCATGGGGCGATACGTCCGTGAGACCGGGGCCCTTGTGCAGACCATCGAGCACATGACCACCGTGCTGCCCTCCGGGGCCACACAGGTGTCCGATTTCCCGGGCATGATCATCGACCGGGCGGTCTTTGACCGGGGTCTGGCGGAAGAGGCCCGCCGGCGCGGGGCCGTCCTCTGGACCCGGAGCACGCTGCGGGCGCTGGATCCGGCGCGGGGCAGGGCCCGGATCCGCACCCCCGATGGAGAGGAGACGGTGACCTTCGGGGCCCTGGTGGCCGCCGATGGACCCGGCTCCACCGTGGCCACCCGTCTGGGCCTGCCGCCGCTGCCCCGCGTACACACCCGCCAGTACACCGTGCCCCTGATCCAGGGCCGCACGGACACCCTCGTGCGCCTCTCTCCGGGTTTTCCGGGCGGGTATGGATGGCTGTTCCCCCGGGGGGGGTGTGCCCATCTGGGCCTCGGGATGGACAAGGCCCGGGCCGCGGACCTCAAGATCCCCCTGGAGGCCTGGCATCGCGACCTGGTGCGCCAGGGCGTGGTGGGGCCGCGTGTCCTGGGCCGCACCGGTGGGGCCATCCCCGTGGGCGGGCTGCGTGACCCGTTGTGGCAGGGGGGGGTGGTCTTTGCCGGGGATGCCGCCGGCCTGACGCACCCGATCACCGGCGGCGGGATCGCCCCGGCGGTGATCTCCGGGGGATATGCCGGAGAGGCCGCGATGGACTGGATTGGCGGCGATGCCGGGGCGCTGGAGGACTACGCCGGGGAGATGAAAGACACCTACGGCCCCGGGCTGGCGCGGGCCGTGGCCCGCCGCCGGGAACTGGACCGTATCTGGGGCACCCCGCGGGCCCGGGAGGATGCCCCGCATCGAAGGGGCTGGATCGCCTTCGACGAGTATTTCGCCGCCACCGCCTGAAGGCGGGGCATGCCATCACCCCATCACCCAAGGCCATGCGGGCGGTCCCGCATCAAGGAGGCACGAGCCGATGACCGTACAGAGCCAGGCCGTTGCGCCGGTGAACTTCTACCGGCCCGATCCCTACGTGAAGACCCCGGAGATGCGCTCCCCCGAGTACGTGCAGATGTCCACGGCGGCGGCCATCACCCTGGGGCTGGTGCCCGGGCGCATGCACCGTACCGGCTGCACCCATTGCCTCAACCTGCTGGTGACCTATCCCGAGGGTTGCCGGGCCAATTGCAGCTATTGCGGCCTGGCGCGCCACCGGGAGGACAGCCAGGCCTATGCCGACCGGAACTTCATCCGTGTGGACTGGCCCACCGCCCGCTACGAGGACGTGATCCAGCGTATACGGGAAGGGGCGGATGGGGGCCGTTTCCAGCGCATGTGCATCTCCATGATCACCCACCCCCGCTCCGATGAGGACACCCTCACCCTGCTGCGGCGCTGGGTGGAGGCCCTGCCGCACATCCCCGTCTCCATCCTTTCCAATCCCACCTCCATGCAGCGGGAGGACCTGCAGCGCCTGCATGATGCCGGCGCGCAGATCTTCACCGTGGCCCTGGATGCCGCCACCCCGGAGGTCTTCGAACGCACCCGGGGTGCCCCCGTGAACGGCCCCCACCGCTGGGACCGGTACTGGCGCACCCTGGAATGGGCGGCGGAGATCTTCGGCGCCGGGCGCTTCGGGGTGCATCTGATCTGCGGCATGGGGGAGACGGAGGAGGCGATGCTGCGGCTCTGTCAGCGGGTGCGGGACCTGGGGGGGCACAACCACCTGTTCGCCTTCTTCCCCGAACGTGGATCCATGATGGAGGGTCGGGCGCCCGTGCCCCATGCCCAGTGGCGACGGGTGCAGCTGGGCCGCTACATCATCGATTACGCCGGCGGCCGGGTGGAGGCAATGCGCTTCAACGGGGCCGGTGAGGTGGTGGACTTCGGTCTGGAGGCCGGGGCCGTGGAGGCCCTCATCGATTCGGGAACGCCGTTTCGTACCTCCGGATGCCCGGGGCACGGTGATGAGACGGTCTCTGCCTGCAATCGCCCCTATGGGGATTCCAGCCCGATGGACATCATGTCCTTCCCCTTCGCCCTGGAGGGGCGGGACGTGGCGGTGGTGCGCCGGCAGATGGCCGGGGAGCGGGTGGGCACCTTCGACCCCGAGACCGAGGGCTGAGCCGCTTCCCGCCCGCGGGTCGCGGATGTCCCATCCCGGTGGCCCCCCGGAGGCCGCGTCGGCCCGGGGCGGGCATCGGGTCCCCTTCCGGTAGTGAAATTCGCGGCGCCTCATATTATCATCGAACCTTTTCCCCGTGATTTGTCTCCGTGAGGTGGCCGCTTCGCGGGGGCAGGGTCCGTGTTGCGTGCACCAGGAGATCGAGATCGTGGAATTGACCGGCGCCGAGATATTCGCCCGATGCTTGCAGGAGGAGGGTGTCGAACTGGTATTCGGCTATCCCGGGGGATCGGTCCTGCATATCTATGACGCCCTGTTCAGACAGGACAAGGTGGGGCACGTGCTGGTGCGCCACGAACAGGGGGCGGTGCATGCCGCCGAGGGGTATGCCAAGTCCACGAATCGGCCGGGGGTGGTGCTGGTCACCTCCGGGCCGGGTGCCACCAACGCCGTCACCGGTATCGCCAACGCCTACATGGACTCGGTGCCCATGGTGGTGTTCAGCGGCCAGGTGCCCACCAGCCTCATCGGCAACGACGCCTTCCAGGAGGTGGACACCGTGGGGATCACGCGCCCCTGCGTGAAGCACAACTTCCTGGTGAAGGATGTGAAGGACCTGGCGGTGACCATCAAGAAGGCCTTCTATCTCGCCACCACGGGCCGTCCGGGTCCGGTGGTGGTGGATATCCCCAAGGACATCACCGCCGACCGCTGCGAGTTCCACTACCCGAAGTCCATCCAGATGCGTTCCTATAACCCCACGGTGAAGGGGCACCCGGGGCAGATCCGGCGCGCCGTGGACCTGATCCTGCAGTCCCGTCAGCCGGTCATCTACAGCGGCGGCGGGGTGATCCTGGGGGGCGCCTCGAAGCTGCTCACCGAGTTCACCCGTTTGCTGGACTGCCCCATCACCAACACCCTGATGGGGCTTGGGGCCTATCCGGCCTCGGATCGTCAGTTCCTGGGCATGCTGGGGATGCACGGCACCTACGAGGCCAACATGGCCATGCACCAGGCCGATGTGCTCATCGCCATCGGTGCCCGCTTCGACGACCGGGTTACCGGCAATGTGGCCAAGTTCTGTCCCGATGCCCGCATCATCCACGTGGATGTGGATCCGGCCTCCATCTCCAAGAACGTGAAGGTGGACGTGCCCATCGTCGGCCAGGTGAAACCGGTGCTCCAGGCCCTGCTCAAGGAGCTCCGCGCCCGGGACCGGCGCCCGGACGCCGACGCCATGGAGAAGTGGTGGAAGCAGATCGACGAGTGGCGCGCCATGGACTGCCTCAAGTACGACCGGGACAGCGAGCGGATCAAGCCCCAGGCGGTCATCGAGACCCTGCACCGCCTCACCGGCGGCGATGCCTTCATCACCTCGGACGTGGGTCAGCATCAGATGTGGGCCGCCCAGTTCTACGGTTTCGACAAGCCCAATCGCTGGATCAATTCCGGGGGGCTGGGCACCATGGGCTTCGGCCTGCCGGCGGCCATCGGCGCCCAGCTGGCCCATCCGGGGGAGACGGTGGCCTGCATCACCGGGGAGTCCAGCATCCAGATGTGTATCCAGGAACTCTCCACGGCGCTGCAGTACCATCTGCCCATCAAGGTCGTGACCCTGAACAACCGTTACATGGGCATGGTGCGTCAGTGGCAGGAGTTCTTCTATCAGGGCCGCTACGCCATGTCCTACATGGAGGCCCTGCCGGACTTCGTGCAGCTGGCCGAGGCCTATGGCCACGTGGGCATGCGCATCGAGCGTCCCGCAGACGTGGAGAGCGCCCTCCAGGAGGCCCTGAACATGAAGGATCGCCTGGTCTTCATGGACTTCATCACCGATTCGGGCGAGAACGTCTATCCCATGATCCCGGCCGGTGCGGGCCAGAACGAAATGATCCTTCTCTGACATCATGCGACACATCATCTCGATCCTGATGGAAAACGAATCCGGGGCCCTGTCCCGGGTGGCGGGACTGTTCTCGGCCCGGGGCTACAACATCGAGTCCCTCACCGTGGCGCCCACGGAGGATGCCACCCTCTCGCGGCTCACGCTGGTGACCCGCGGCTCCGAGGAGGTGGTGGAGCAGATCACCAAACAGCTCAACAAGCTGGTGGACGTGGTCAAGCTCCTGGATCTGACCGAATACCGCCACATCGAGCGCGAGATCGCCATGATGAAGGTGAGGGTCTCCGACGGCGGGGACCGTGCCGAGGTGATGCGCATGGCGGAGATCTTCCGCGGCCGCATCATCGACGTCAGCAGCGACACCTACGTGGTGGAACTCACCGGCGACAGCGCCAAGCTGGATGCCTTCATCGAGGCCATGCGCCCCTTCGACGTGCTGGAGGTGGTGCGTTCCGGTGTCATGGGCATTGCCCGTGGTGACGTGGCGCTGAGGCTGTAGGCGCTGAGGCGGAAGGAGGGCGCCCAGCGTCCGGTTTTCAGGTTTTCCATTTTTCTCGTTTTCAATCCATCCGGGGATATCTTCAATGCAGGTCTATTACGACAAAGACGCCGATCTTTCCCTCATCCAGGGGATGAAGGTGGCCATCATCGGCTACGGCTCCCAGGGCCATGCCCATGCCAACAACCTCAAGGATTCGGGCGTGGACGTGACCGTGGGGCTGCGGCCCGGTTCCGCCTCCGCCAAGAAGGCCGAGGGTGCGGGTCTGAACGTCAAGAACATCGAGGTGGCGGTCAAGGGGGCCGACCTGGTGATGGTCCTGGCCCCGGACGAGCACCAGGCCCGCCTCTACAGTGAGCAGATCGAGCCCAACCTCAAGGAAGGTGGCGTCCTGGCCTTCGCCCATGGTTTCAACATCCACTTCGGCCAGATCCAGCCCCGGGCCGACCTGGACGTGATCATGGTGGCCCCCAAGGGCCCCGGCCATCTGGTGCGCTCCACCTACACCCAGGGGGGCGGGGTCCCCAGCCTCATCGCCGTGCACCAGGACGCCTCCGGCCATGCCCGGGAGGTGGCCCTGTCCTATGCCTCCGCCAACGGCGGCGGCCGGGCCGGCGTCATCGAGACCACCTTCC
Organism: Ectothiorhodospira sp.; assembly: GCA_046546415.1. GTDB lineage: Bacteria > Pseudomonadota > Gammaproteobacteria > Ectothiorhodospirales > Ectothiorhodospiraceae > Ectothiorhodospira. Next base: position 25,852 of record JBKGXY010000005.1, on the reverse strand, counting down.
AGGACGAGACCGAGACCGACCTGTTCGGCGAACAGGCCGTGCTCTGCGGCGGCACCTCCGCCCTGGTGCAGGCCGGCTTCGAGACCCTGGTGGAGGCGGGGTATCCGCCGGAGATGGCCTACTTCGAGTGCCTGCACGAGCTCAAGCTCATCGTGGACCTGATGTACGAGGGGGGCGTGGCCAACATGCGCTACTCCATCTCCAACACCGCCGAATACGGGGATGTCACCCGGGGTCCGCGGGTGGTGAATGAGCAGACCAAGGAGGAGATGCGCCGCATCCTCAAGGAGATCCAGAACGGAGAGTTCGCCCGGGAGTTCATCCTGGAGAACACCGCCGGGGCGCCGCGCCTGAAGGCCAGCCGCCGGCTGGCGGAGGCCCACGAACTGGAGCAGGTGGGGCAGCGCCTTCGGGACATGATGCCCTGGATCAAGGCCAACAAGATCGTCGACAAGTCGAGGAACTGAGGCCGGGGCGGGGTGCCCGTAGGCGCCCCGTTCATCGGAGAACGGTACGCGGGGGAGGTTCCGGAACGCACCGGGTCCTCCCCCGGTTTGTTTCACCCGGCCGGATCGTGGAGAATATGCGGCCTTGATCACACGGGTCCGCCATGCTGCCCATCGCTCCAGAAGGACGTCCCTATCTTGCGGCCCTGGCCGTGCTGGTGGCCCTTGCCCACCTGTTCATGGGCCCATGGGCCCTGCCCACCTGGGGCCTGTTGCTGGGTGCCCTGTTCCTCTTCCGAAACCTGCCACGGGAGATCCCCCCCCGCCCCTTGGCGGTGGTCAGCCCTGTGGACGCCGTGGTCGAGCAGGTGGGGGATGGTCGGGATCCGTTCCTGGATCGGGACGCCCTGTGCATCGCACTGCGTCAGGGGCCCGGGGGGGAGTTCAACCTCCACAGCCCGGTGGAAGGACGGGTGCAGCGCTACTGGAGGTCGTCCGCCCATGAACGCCTCCGCCCGGATGCCCGCTTCGGCCTCTGGTTGGCCACGGATGAACGGGACGACGTGGTGCTGGCGGTGAACTGTCGTCCCTGGCCCCATCTCACGCGCTGTCCGGTGACCACCGGAGACCGACTGGGGCAGGGGCGTCGCTGCGGGTTTCTCGGGTTCGGCCGGCGGGTGGAACTGTACCTGCCCGCTACCGCCCGTGCAGAGGTGAGCCGCGGGCAGAGGGTCCGGGCCGGAAGCGACACGATCGCCACCCTGGTCCACAAGCAGCCCGGAGGCCCCTCGTGAACGGGACATCCCGTCGACCTCCCGTGCCACGCGGGATCTATCTCCTGCCGAACCTGTTCACCACGGCGGCCCTCTTCGCCGGGTGCTACGCCATCCTGGCCGCAATGGATGCCGACTTCACCCGCGCCGCCGTGGCCATCTTCGTGGCCATGGTCCTGGACGGTGTGGACGGGCGCATCGCGCGGCTCACCCATACCCAGACCCGTTTCGGTGCCGAGTATGATTCCATGGCCGACATGGTCTCCTTCGGTGTGGCCCCGGCGGTGGTGCTCTATCTCTGGGCCCTGCATGGCCTCGGGCAGCTGGGGTGGGTGGCCACCTTCTTCTATATTGCCGCCACGGCCCTGCGTCTGGCCCGCTTCAACATCAAGGCGGGTGTATCGGACAAGCGCTTCTTCCAGGGTCTTCCCAGTCCTTCCGCCGCCGCCGTGCTCGCGGGCATGGTCTGGGTCTGGCACGATCTGGGGGTGTCCGGGGACGCCCTGAAGGTGCCGGCCTTCGTGCTGGCGGTGCTCGCGGGGCTGGCCATGGTGAGCAATGTCACCTATTTCAGTTTCAAGGATATGGACTTCCGCAATCGCGTGCCGTTCTTCGCGCTCCTGGCCATGGTATTCGCGGTCATGCTCACGGCCCTGGATCCGGCCAAGGTCCTGTGGGCGGGGTTTCTGCTCTATGCCCTGTCCGGCCCGGCCTGGGTGGTCCACCGCTGGCGGCGCAAGCGCCTGCTGCGGGCCGAGCGGGAATGCCGTGAGCGGGCCCGCCGGATGGATTGACGTCCCCGGTCATCGCGACTACTATACCCAACTTCCGCATCGCCCCGGCTGCACGCGATGCTCGGGAGACTCCGGGGTATAGCGCAGTCTGGTAGCGCGCCTGCTTTGGGAGCAGGATGTCGGGGGTTCGAATCCCTCTACCCCGACCATCAACCCGAAAGCGGCGAGAAGGCTCCGCGCCCGTAGCTCAATCGGATAGAGCATCGGCCTTCTAAGCCGAGGGTTGCAGGTTCGAGTCCTGCCGGGCGCGCCATTCGATTCGGGGTGGGGGAGCGGTGTAAGCAAGACGATGGTGGCCGTAGCTCAGATGGTAGAGTCCCGGATTGTGATTCCGGTTGTCGCGGGTTCGAATCCCGTCGGCCACCCCAGTTTCGAAACCCTTCGGGTTTCATCGCCCAAGGGCCGTTAGCTCAATTGGTAGAGCAGTGGACTCTTAATCCATTGGTTGAAGGTTCGAGTCCTTCACGGCCCACCATATCCCGCCCTGGGGTCCGGAGGAGAACGGATCCCGGGGCATCCGAAGGGCCCGGCAATCGCCGGGCCTTTTTTGCATCTGCCCCCTGCCTGCGGGCGGCGGGTTATGGAGCCACCGGTCTCCTTGTATAATCCGGGTATCATGATTCAACGGGTCATCCTTGGCGAAAGTGGCGGAACTGGTAGACGCGCTGGGTTTAGGTCCCAGTGGGGCAACCCGTGAGAGTTCGAGTCTCTCCTTTCGCACCAATGCATGTCCAACGTTCGGTATCCCCGCGTGAATGCCCATGCGGCACCGCTGGGTGCCGCGGTCCCACCCCCCAAGGATTCAAGAGAAGCAAAGGCGAAGAGGTTTGCAATCCATGCAAGTATCAGTGGAGTCCCTGAGCAATCTGGAGCGCCGGATGACGGTGCAGGTCCCGGCCGAGCGCATCCAGGACGAAGTGGATCGGCGCCTCATGTCGCTGACGAAGCGTGTGCGGATCGATGGTTTCCGCCCCGGCAAGGTACCTTTCAAGGTGGTCCGGAAACGCTACGGTGAAGGGGTCTATCAGGAGGTCATGAGCGAGGTGCTGCAGTCCTCCTATCAGGAGGCCCTGAGCCAGGAGCAGATCGTGCCCGCCGGTGCCCCGGAGATCGAACCCCGTTCCATGGAGGCGGGGCAGGCCCTGGAATACGTGGCCACCTTCGAGGTCTTTCCCGAGGTGGAGCCCGCCGATCTGTCCGGCGTGACCGTCCATCGCCCGCAGGTGGAGGTGAGCGACGCCGATGTGGACCGGGTCGTCGAATCCCTGCGCAGCCAGCGCCGGGAATGGGATGATGTGGAGCGTGCCGCCGCCGAAGGGGATCAGGTGGTCATCGACTTCGAGGGCACCATCGACGGCGAGCCCTTCGAGGGCAACCAGGGCGAGGACATGCCCATCGAACTGGGCAGCGGTCGCATGATCCAGGGCTTCGAGGAGCAACTGGTGGGCGTGCAGCCGGGCGAGGAGAAGACCCTGCGGGTGACCTTCCCCGAGGACTACCCCGCCGAGCACCTGGCGGGGCGCGATGTGGAGTTCGCTGTCCGGGTCAAGCACGTACGTGAGGGGCGTCTCCCCGAGCTGGACGACGCGTTCGCCCAGGCCTTCGGCATCGAGGATGGGGGTGTGGAGAAGCTGCGCGAAGAGGTGCGTGACAACCTGAAGCTCCAGATGACGCAGGCCGTCAAGGCCCGCATGAAGGATCGGGTGATGGACGTCCTCATGGAGCACCATCCCATCGAGGTGCCCGAGGCCCTGGTCAAGGAAGAGATCGACCGCCTGCGGGAGCAGGCTCAGGGCCGCCCCGGGGCCGCTCAGGAAGACGGAGGCCCCGACGAGGCCTACCGGGACGAGGCCCGCCGCCGGGTGATCCTGGGACTGGTGATCCGCGAGATCGTGCGTCGCCAGGAGATCCAGGTGGACCCGGACCGGGTGCAGGAGGAGCTCGAGACCATGGCCTCCAGCTATCAGGATCCCCAGCAGGTCATCAGCTATTACCGCAGCAACAAGCAGGCCATGAACACACTCGAGGCCATGGTCCTGGAACAGCAGGTGGTGGACTGGGTCCTCACCCAGTGTCAGGTGGCCGACGAGCCCATGAGCTTCGAGGCCCTCATGAACCCGACCCCGGAGAGTGAATCGTCATGAGCGAAGACAGACTGACCAGCGGCGGTGCCCAGGACGCCCGGGCCCTGAACCTGGTCCCCATGGTCGTGGAACAGACGGCCCGGGGTGAACGGGCCTACGACATCTATTCACGTCTGCTCAAGGAGCGCGTGATCTTTGCCGTGGGTCCCGTGGAGGACTACATGGCCAACGTGATCGTGGCCCAGATGCTGTTCCTGGAGTCGGAGAATCCGGACAAGGACATCAGCCTGTACATCAACTCCCCGGGTGGCGTGGTCACGGCGGGTCTGGCCATCTACGACACCATGCAGTTCATCAAGCCGGATGTGAGCACCCTGTGCATCGGCCAGGCGGCCAGCATGGGGGCCGTGCTCCTTGCCGGCGGGGCTGCGGGCAAGCGCTACTGCCTGCCCCATTCCCGGGTCATGATCCATCAGCCCCTGGGGGGATTCCAGGGCCAGGCCACGGACATCGATATCCATGCCCGTGAGATCCTCAAGGTCCGGGATCAACTGAACGAGATCCTGGCCCGGCATACCGGCCAGCCGGTGGAGCGCATCTCCGAGGATACGGATCGGGACCGTTTCCTCGGGGCCTTCGAGAGCCGCGACTACGGCATCGTGGACAATGTCCTGGAGACCCGTTCCCCTGCCGAGGGCAAGTGAGGCCGGGGCCGTGGCGGTGTCTTGCATCCCTGCCCCAAAAGGGGCAAGGTGTCATCGAACGGTATTACACGAGGTCGGCTGATGAGCGACAAGAAAGGTAAAGATCCCGACAGCGGCAAGCTGCTCTACTGCTCCTTCTGCGGAAAGAGCCAGCATGAGGTGCGCAAGCTGATCGCGGGTCCGTCGGTTTTCATCTGCGACGAGTGCGTGGAACTGTGCAATGACATCATCCGTGAGGAGATGCAGGAGCAGGCCGCGGCCAGCGGCAGCAAGCTGCCCAGCCCCCATGAGATCCGGGAGAGCCTGGACGAATACGTCATCGGACAGGATCGCGCCAAGAAGATCCTCTCGGTGGCCGTCTACAACCACTACAAGCGGTTGGAGGCGCGCCAGGGCCGGGATGATGTGGAACTGGCCAAGAGCAACATCCTCCTGATCGGCCCCACCGGATCGGGCAAGACCCTGCTGGCCGAGACCCTGGCCCGGTTGCTGAACGTACCCTTCACCATCGCCGATGCCACCACCCTCACCGAGGCGGGGTATGTGGGCGAGGATGTGGAGAACATCATCCAGAAGCTCCTGCAGAAGTGCGATTACGACGTGGAGAAGGCCCAGACGGGGATCGTCTACATCGACGAGATCGACAAGATCTCCCGCAAGTCGGACAACCCCTCCATCACCCGGGATGTCTCCGGCGAGGGGGTGCAGCAGGCCCTGCTCAAGCTCATCGAGGGCACGGTGGCCTCGGTCCCGCCCCAGGGGGGGCGCAAGCATCCGCAGCAGGAATTCCTGCAGGTGGACACCAAGAACATCCTGTTCATCGTCGGCGGGGCCTTCGCCGGCCTGGAGAAGGTCATCCGCGACCGCACCGAGAAGGGCGGCATCGGTTTCTCGGCGCAGATCAAGGCCAAGGACGAATCCCGTTCCGACTCCCAGATCCTGTTCGGCGTCGAGCCGGAGGACCTGATCAAGTACGGCCTGATCCCGGAGTTCGTCGGCCGTCTGCCCCTGGTGGCCACCCTGGGGGAGCTGGACGAGGACGCCCTGATCCGCATCCTGACCGAGCCCAAGAACGCCCTGACCAAGCAGTATCACAAGCTGTTCGAGATGGAAGGTGTGGAGATCGAGTTGCGGGAGGATGCCCTGCGGGCCGTGGCTCGTCGCGCCATGGAGCGCAAGACCGGGGCCCGGGGCCTGCGCACCATCCTGGAGCAGGTCCTGCTGGACAGCATGTACGACATCCCATCCACCGAAGGGGTCACCAAGGTGGTGATCGACGATGCCGTCATCCTCGGGGATGCCAAACCCTATCTGATCTACGAGAACGCCGAGTATCAGAAGGCGGCTTCCGACGACTGAGCGCCACCCCATTGCGTTCTGCCGTACCGGCCCCCGGGTCTGCCCGGGGGTACCCCTTCTGCGTCATTGCCCCCCGATCCCCCGAATGGGAACCCTCACCCTTCTTTGCCGGAACCCCGGATAGAGGTTTTTCCCGCCCCGGTCCTTGATTTCACGCAGCACATACCCATGTATACAGGTATTGGCCCGTGCCAATCCCGGAGCCGGGGATCCCCCTTGGGGGGTCCGTCACCGAATCGACATGAGAACCAGACACCATGGATAACGAACCCAAGACCCAGGCAGCCACCGACGAGCCCATCCAGACGGTGCCCGTCCTGCCCCTTCGCGACGTGGTGGTCTATCCGCACATGGTGATCCCGCTGTTCGTCGGCCGGGAAAAATCCATCCGCGCCCTGGATACGGCCATGGCCGCCAACAAGCAGATCCTGCTGGTGGCCCAGAAGAGCGCCGAGGTGGACGAGCCCTCCGCCCAGGAGATCCACCGGGTGGGTACCCTGTCCACCATCCTGCAGATGCTCAAGCTCCCCGATGGCACCATCAAGGTCCTGGTGGAGGGGGCGGAGCGTGCCCGCGTGGTGGAGCTGACCGACGCCGAGGCCCATTTTTCCGCCCAGATCAGCCCGATCCGGCCGGAGACCACCGTGGACGAGCGGGAGATGGAGGTCCTGACCCGCTCCGTGCTGAACCTCTTCGACCAGTACGTGAAGCTGAACAAGAAGATCCCGCCGGAGATCCTCACCTCCCTGGCGGGCATCGATGACGCCGCTCGCCTTGCGGACACCATCGCCGCCCACATGTCCCTGAAGATCGAGGAGAAGCAGAAGATCCTGGAGATCGAGGACGTGCGCGCCCGGCTGGAGCACCTGATGTCCCTCATCGAGGGGGAGATCGACATCCTGCAGATCGAGAAGCGGATCCGCGGGCGCGTCAAGCAGCAGATGGAGAAGTCCCAGCGGGAGTACTACCTCAATGAGCAGATGAAGGCCATCCAGAAGGAACTGGGGGACCTGGATGACGTGCCCAACGAGTTCGAGGATCTACAGCAGCGCATCGACAAGGCGGGTATGCCCAAGGATGCGCGGCAGAAGGCCCAGGCGGAACTGAACAAGCTCAAGATGATGTCGCCCATGTCCGCCGAGGCCACGGTGGTGCGCAACTACGTGGAGTGGCTCACCAGTGTGCCCTGGAAGAAGCGCTCCAAGGTGCGCAACGACATCTCCGGGGCCCAGCAGGTCCTGGACGAGGACCACTACGGTCTGGAGAAGGTGAAGGAGCGCATCCTGGAATACCTGGCCGTGCAGCAGCGGGTGCGCAAGCTCAAGGGCCCCATCCTCTGTCTGGTGGGGCCGCCCGGCGTGGGGAAGACCTCCCTGGGTCGTTCCATCGCCCGGGCCACCAACCGCAAGTTCACCCGCATGTCCCTGGGCGGGGTGCGGGACGAGGCGGAGATCCGCGGCCACCGGCGCACCTATATCGGTGCCCTTCCGGGCAAGATCGTGCAGAATCTGTCCAAGGTGGGTACGCGCAATCCCCTGTTTTTGCTGGACGAGATCGACAAGATGGCCATGGACTTCCGGGGGGACCCGGCCTCGGCCCTCCTGGAGGTCCTGGATCCGGAGCAGAACAGCACCTTCGTGGATCACTACCTGGAGGTGGAATTCGATCTCTCGGATACCATGTTCGTGGCCACCGCCAACAGCCTGAACATCCCCGGACCCCTGCTGGACCGCATGGAGGTGATCCGCATCCCGGGCTACACCGAGGACGAAAAGACCAGCATCGCCCAGAGCTATCTGCTGCCCAAACAGGTGAAGAACAACGGCCTCAAGGAGGGGGAACTGGTGCTCAGCGAGGCAGCCATCCGGGATGTCATCCGCTACTACACCCGGGAATCCGGGGTGCGCAATCTGGAGCGGGAGATCTCCCAGGTCTGCCGCAAGGTGGTGAAGAACCACCTGCTCAAGGATTCGGACCGCAAGACCCTGGTCACACCGAAGAACCTGGACAAGTACGTGGGGGTGCGCCGCTACCGCTACGGGGTTGCCGAGGAACGGGATCAGGTGGGGCAGGTCACCGGCCTGGCCTGGACCGAGGTGGGGGGTGAACTCCTCACCATCGAGGCCGCGGTGGTGCCTGGCAAGGGCAAGTGCATCCAGACCGGTAAGCTGGGGGATGTGATGCAGGAGTCCATCCAGGCCGCCATGACCGTGGTGCGCAGCCGTAGCCAGGTCCTGGGGATCAGTGAGGACTTCCACGAGAAGAAGGACATCCACATCCACGTGCCCGAGGGGGCCACGCCCAAGGATGGTCCCAGTGCCGGCATCGGCATGTGCACCGCCATCGTCTCGGCCCTCACCAACATCCCCGTGCGTTCCGATGTGGCCATGACCGGGGAGATCACCCTGCGGGGCGAGGTCCTGCCCATCGGCGGGCTCAAGGAGAAGCTGTTGGCGGCCCACCGGGGGGGGATCACCACGGTCCTCATCCCCAAGGAGAACGAGAAGGATCTGGTGGAGATCCCCAAGAACATCAAGAGCCGGCTGGACATCCGGTCCGTGCGGTGGATCGATGAGGTGCTGGCCGTCGCACTGAAGGGTTCTCCCGAGGGCGAACTGGAGGCCTCCGAGGAGGACAAGCCCGAAGTGGCTGCCAAGCCGGGGCGCAAGGGACCCCAGAAGCGGGTCCCGCATCACTGAAGGGGCGTGGCGAAGGTGAGGTTGCCCGGGGCCCTGTGAGTGGCCCCGGGCCGGTTGTGCCTCCGCCCAACCATCCCGGAGTGCCGATCGTCATCCAGGGCCCGCCAGGCCGCGCCGTGCCTTGTTGACAGCCCTGAAACCCCCTTGGTATAAAGTTCGCGTCCTTGCCCGGGCGCACATCAAAATACCCAGAATCCCGTGTGCACGTCGCCGAACGCTGTCCGGCGCGACTGATGTTCTTTTCCTGTCGTATGCAGACAGGACTGCGACGTGTCCCCGCTCATGCCTAACCAAAGGTACTCCTGAATGAATAAATCCGAACTCATCGAGGCCGTGGCCAGTTCCGCCGATCTGCCCAAGGCGGCCGCCGCGCGTGCCGTGGATTCCCTTATCGATGTCATTTCTGATACACTTCGCCAAGGTGATCAGGTGACGATCGTCGGCTTTGGCACCTTCCTGGTGCGTCAGCGCGATGCCCGTAGCGGGCGCAACCCGCGCACCGGCGACACCATCGAGATCCCGGCCTCGAAGGTTCCCAGCTTCAAGGCTGGCAAGGCGCTGAAAGATGCTGTAAACTAAGCATCTTTAGTTGGGGTGCTTAGCTCAGTTGGTAGAGCGTCGCCCTTACAAGGCGAATGTCGGGGGTTCGAACCCCTCAGCACCCACCAAGGTGCAGTCACAATCCGGAGCGGTAGTTCAGTTGGTTAGAATACCGGCCTGTCACGCCGGGGGTCGCGGGTTCGAGTCCCGTCCGCTCCGCCATATTGGATAAGGCCCGCCTTTGTTCCTTCGGACAAGGCGGGCTTTTTTTTGCTTCGGCCCGTCCAGCCTGAAGGACACGGCCCATGCCCCGCGAATCCAAGAATGGTTTTGGGTATCATGGGCAACCTCACCCGCAGCCGATGACTCCGTTTCCCAATGCTTCAGAAGATCCGCGACAAGGCAACCGGATGGATTGCCTACACGATTATCCTCCTGATCGCCATCCCCTTCGCGCTGTGGGGTGTGGAAAGCTATTTCAATGGCAGTGCCCGACAGGATGTGGCCGAGGTGAATGGGGAGCCCATCACTCGGCAGGCACTGCAGCAGGAGGTGCAGCGCCAGGGGGACCGGCTGGCCCAGCTCTTCGGCGGTCGCATGCCCGAGGGGATGGTGGATGAGGAAGCCCTCCGACAGCAGGCCCTGCAGACCCTGATCCGGCGAGAACTCCTGTACCAGACGGCCCGGGAGCGGGGCTACCGGGTGGGTCAGGAGGGCGTGGCCCGGGAACTGGCCCGCATCCCGGCCTTTCAGCAGGATGGGAATTTCGACGCCGCCCGGTACGCACGCCTCCTGGAGGCCCGGGGCCTGACGCCGCAGGGATTCGAGGCGGATCTGACCCGTGGCCTGATCCTGGATCAGCTGGAGGCCGGGGTGCGTGACAGCACCCCGATCACCGGGGCCCGGGTGGATGACTATCTTGACCTGGCCCTGCAGACCCGGGTAGCGGATTACCTGCGCCTTCCGGCCTCGGTCTGGGCCCCGGATCCGGAGACGATCGGGGAGGATGCGGTGCAGGATTACTACAGTGAGCACGAGTCCCGGTTCCGTGCCCCGGAGCGGGTGCGGCTGGGTTATATCCTTCTGGATCCAGAGGACCTGGGGGGAGATCTGGAACTCTCCGAGGAGGAGCTGCGCCGACAGTACGAGATGCAGCGGGACCGGTTCACCACCCCCGAGGAGCGCCGTGCTGCCCAGATCCTGATCCGCGTGGATGAACAAGCCAGCGACGGTGAGATTCGGACCGCCCGGGAGGAGGCTGAAGAGGCACGGCAGCGTATCCTCTCGGGTGAGTCCTTCACTGAAGTGGCCGCCTCGGTTTCGGACGACCGGCTGACCGCCGACGAAGGGGGTGATCTGGGTTGGCTGCAGCAGGGGGATCTGGGGTCCGCTCTGGATGGTGTCCTGTTCACCATGGAGCCCGACGAGGTGAGTCATCCCGTTCGTACCGACGAGGGTTTCCATCTGCTGAAGCTGGAATCGGTACGCCCGTCCCGGAGCGAGCCCTTCGAGGCGGTACGCGATCAGCTGGAGGAGGATCTTCGGGCCCGCAAGGCGGAGTCCCGCCAGATGGAACTCACCGAGCGCCTGATGAACCAGGCCTTCGAGCATCCCCGCAGCCTGGAACCCGCCGCCGAGGCCACCGGGCTGGAGATCCGGCGTTCCGGATGGATCACACGGAGAGAGGGGGAAGGCATTGGGGAGCGGGAGGCGGTGCGCGAGGCCGCCTTCTCCACGCAGGTGCTCCAGGAGGGACGCAACAGCGATCTGATCGAGCTCTCCGGTGGCCGCGCAGTGGTCCTTCGGGTGGTGCGCCACGAGCCCGCCCGACCCCGCCCGCTGGAGGAGGTGGAGGATCGAATCCGCGGACTCATCCGGGATGAACGGGCCGCCGAAGGGGCGGAGGCAGCGGGCCGCTCCCTCCTGGAGGCGGTCCGGGAGGGGGCCTCCATGGATGCGGCGTCGGTTGTCCTGCCCGTGCAGGTTTTCAGGGAACGTATCGCGGTCCGCCGAGACACCGACCGGGTCCCCGGACGGGTCCGTGAGGCGGTGTTCACCCTCCCTGAAGAGGGGGAGATCACGGGTCTTTCCCTGGATGAGGGGGACTATGCCCTGGTACGCCTGCACGCCGTGCAGTCGGTGGAACCGGACGAGACACAGCGGAAACAGGCCCGGGAGCAGCTGCGTGGTGCCTACGGGGCGGCGGAATTCGAAGCGATGCAGCGTTACCTGGAGACGCGGGCCAAGATCCAGATCCAGGACGACCGGTCCTGAGCCCGCTCGTGCGGCGCGGGTCATGCCGCGCCGCCTCCTGGTGGACGGGGCGGGGCCGCGAAGCGGCCCCCGGGTCAGATCTCCGCGGCGCCCAGGCCTACGGTACTGTAGCCGGAGTCCACATAGGTGACCTCTCCGGTGATACCCGATGCCAGGTCGGAGCAGAGGAAGGCGGCCGCGTTGCCCACCTGCTCGATGGTGACATTGCGGCGCAGGGGGGCGTTCTGCTCCACATGGTCCAGCATCTTGCGGAAGTCCCCGATCCCGGCGGCGGCCAGGGTGCGGATGGGACCGGCGGAGATGGCATTGGCGCGGATCCCCTCGGGGCCCAGGCTGTAGGCCAGGTAGCGCACATTGGCCTCCAGGGCCGCCTTGGCCACCCCCATGAGGTTGTAGTTGGGCATGGCGCGCACGGCCCCCAGGTAGGACAGGGTGAGGATGGCCCCCTCGCGACCCTGCATCATGGGCCGTGCGGCCTTGGCCAGGGCCACGAGGCTGTAGCTGCTCACGTCCAGGGCCTTGGTGAAGGCCTCCCGTGTCAGTCCCTCCAGGAAATCCCCTTCCAGGGCCTCCTTGGGGGCGAAGGCCACGGAATGGACCAGGCCGTCCAGGCCGTCCCAATGGTCCTTGAGCTGCCCGAATACCTCCTCGATCTGCTGATCGCTCTCCACGTCACAGGGCAGGACGATCTCGGAGCCGAACTCCGCGGCCAGCTTGGCGACCCGGTCCCGGAGGCGTTCGTTCTGGTAGGTGAACGCCAGTTCCGCCCCCTCCCGCGCCATGGCCTTGGCGATGCCGTAGGCGATGGAGCGGTTGCTGGCGACACCGACGATCAGTACCCGTTTTCCTGTCATGAAGCCCATGCGGTTTCTCCCGTGTTCTGGTTGCTCATGTGATGTTGGGAACGGGGCGCGTTGCGCCCGGACGAAACCGTTCATCATACTACGATCGCCCCGGCCTGGGGATCGCAGGGCGCGGCCCCTTGCGGCTCGAGGGCGAAACCCCGAGACTGGGCGCAACGATCCAAAAGCCGATCCGCACATGGAAAAACGGGAACGATCCAGAGACATCCTTGGCCTGGGGCTGCTGCTGTTCATCCTCCTGCTGGTGATCCTGGGGATGTACCAGGTGGACCGGCAGTGGCAGCGCATGGGGGAGATGCAGCAGGCCATGGAGGAACAGGCCGAGGACCTGCGTCGCATCCGTGGTGCCGTACAGGCCCTGGAGGCCCGCCTGAGGGACGGGGTGGCCTTGGCCGAGGCCACCTCCGAGGGGGATGGCGGTGATGTGCCCCCGGCCTTCCGGCGGGCCGCCCAGGCCGCCGCCATGCCGGATCATGCCCGGGGCGACTGGCTGGTGCGGGCCCTGCCTGCGGGGCCCTCCACCCTCACCCCCCTGGTTTCCACCGATGCCTACGCCAGCGAGGTGCAGCAGTATGTGCTGGAATCGCTCCTGGTGCGGGACCCGGACAGCCTGGAATGGCAGGGGCTGCTGGCCAGGGACTGGTCCTTCAGTGACGACGGCCTGACCCTGACCTTCGAACTGCGTCGGGGCGTGGAGTTCTCCGACGGGGAGCCCCTCACCGCCGAGGATGTGGCCTTCACCTACCGCTTCATCATGAACCAGGACATCGCCGCTCCGCGGGACCGGGCCTATCTGGAGAAGGTGGAACGGGTGGAGGCGCTGGATCCCCACCGGGTGGCCTTCACCTTCTCGGAACCCTATTTCAACAGCCTGTCCCTGGCCGGAGGGATGCCCGTCCTCCCGGAACATTTCTATGGCCCCTATCTGGAGGACCCGGAGGCCTTCAACCAGTCCCGCGGCCTGCTGCTGGGCTCGGGGCCCTATCGCATGCCCGATCCCCGGGGGTGGCGACCGGACCGGGGACGGGTGATCCTGGAGCGCAATCCCCGCTACTGGGGTCCGGTGGATCCTCCCTTCAACCGGTTGGTGTGGAAGGTGATCGAGAACGACAGCGCGCGCCTGACCACCTTCCGCAACGGCGACCTGGATGTCTACGGGGCCCGACCCCGGGAGTACCGCCAGCTCCTGGAGGACGAGGCCCTGAGGGAACGCACCCGCCACTTCGAGTACATGAGCCCTGCGGCGGGCTACAGCTACATCGGATGGAACCAGCGCCGGGATGATGCGCCCACTCCCTTCGCCGATCCCCGGGTGCGCCGGGCCATGGCCTACCTGACGGACCTGGAGCGCATGGTGGACGAGATCATGCATGGCTACGCCGAGCCGGCCGTGAGCCCCTTCAACCCCCGCAGCCCACAGCACGATCCCGATCTGGAACCCTACCCCTACGACCCGGAGCGGGCCGGTGAGCTCCTGGCGGAGGCGGGATTCGAGGATCGGGATGGTGACGGCGTACTGGAGGATCCCGAGGGGCGGCCCTTCGAGTTCGATCTGATCTTCTTCCAGGGCAACCAGGACACGCGGCGCATCGTGCTCTTTTTGCGGGATCTCTATGCCCGAGCCGGGATCGTCCTGAACCCGCGGCCCAGCGAATGGTCCGTGATGCTGGACCGGCTCAACCGCAAGGATTTCGATGCCATCACCCTGGGCTGGACCAGCGGTGTGGAGACGGACGTCTACCAGATGTTCCACTCCAGCCAGACCGTGGCCGGCGGGGATAACTTCATCGGCCATGAGAATCCTGAACTGGACCGGCTCATCGAAAAGGCCCGGGCCACCCTGGATGAGGCGGAGCGGATGCGGATCTGGCATGCGGTGGAGCGGATCCTGCACCGGGACCAGCCCTATACCTTCCTGTTGCGCAACCAGACCCTGTCCTTCGTGGACGAGCGCATCGCCAACCTGGATAAGACCCGCCTGGGGCTGAACCTGGGGGTGGTGCCCCTGGAGGTCTACGTGCCGCAAGACCACCAGCGCTACACCCGCTGACCCGTGTTCACCTACCTGCTCCGGCGTCTACTGCTGATGGTGCCCACCCTGCTGGGGATCACCGTGGTGGTCTTTGCCATCATGGCCGCGGCGCCGGGGGGGATCAGTGCCCAGTCCCTGATTGAGGGGCTGAACCTGGAGCCTCAGGCGAAGCGGGCCATGGAGGACTACTACAACCGCATGTACGGTCTGGACCAGCCCACTCCGGTGCAGTATCTGCGCTGGCTCAACAACGTCTCCCCGGTGGGGTTCACCGTGGACGAGGCGGGACAGTTCTCTGGGTTCTCCTTCTGGAAGGGGTCGGACCTGGGCACCAGCTTCCGTTACGGCCGTCCCGTGGCGGATCTCGTCGCCGAGCGACTGCCGGTCACCCTGCTCCTGAATCTCCTCTCCATCCCGCTCATCTACATCGTGGCCATCGCCGTGGGGGTGCGGGCCGCCACCGCCCGGGGGGGGCGCTTCGATACCGCCTCGGGGATCGTCCTGCTGGGCCTGTGGTCCGTGCCCACCATGCTGGCGGGAGTGCTGATGATCGGGTTTCTGGCCTCGGAACAGTTCTGGCGTGTGTTCCCCACCGGGGGACTGAGCGAACTGGAGGCGGCGGCCATGCCCTTCCTGCCCCACTGGGAGCGGATGGCGGACCTGCTGCTGCTCCTGGCCCTGACCGGGGTGTCCACGGGGGCCATGGTGGCCCTGGCCCTGCAGGCATCGCAGCGGACACGGGCATGGACGGGGGGCCTTCTGGGGTTGGTCCTGGGCGGGCTCCTGGCCGTCCAGCAGGGCGGGGCGGGGTCCGGGATGTTGTATCTGCTTCTGGGGATGGCATGTGGCGTGGGGCTGGCCCTGGCCGCCGCCGGGAGCAGTCCGGCCCTGCGGGTCCTGCTCCTGGGTACGACCGGCATGGGCCTGGGGGTGGGATGGGCCATGGCCCTCACCCCGGGCGGCTTCGTGCCGGGGTTCCTGCTGGACCGGATCTGGCACCTGATCCTGCCGGTGATCTGTCTGGCCTATGGCGGCTTCGCCTTCCTGGCCAAGCTCACCCGCTCCTCGGTGCTGGAGAACCTGCTTTCGGACTATGCCCGCACCGCCCGGGCCAAGGGGGTGGATGAGTCGGACATCCTCTGGCGCCATGTCTTTCGCAACTCCCTGTTGCCCCTGATCACCGTCTCCGCCACCCTCCTGCCCAGTCTGCTGGCCGGTTCGGTGATCGTCGAGAGCATCTTCTCCATCGACGGTATGGGCAAACTGGCGGTGGAGGCGGTGCAGACCCGGGACCGGGAACTGGTCCTGTCGGTCACCCTGATCAGCGGCCTGTTGACCCTGGCGGGGTATCTGCTGGCGGACATCGGCTATGCCATCGCGGATCCGAGGGTGAGCTATGACTGAGCCTGCAGCCCCACAGAGCCCCGTGCCCCGTCCCCCGTCGGCCCGCCGTGGCTATGCCGCCCAGGTGGCGCGGGAGGTCCTGGCCCGATGGGGGGCCCGGGTGGGACTGGCATGGATCGGTCTGCTGGTGGTGGTTGCGGTCTTCGCCCCCTTCCTCGCCTCCAGCCATCCGCTGTTGCTGGTACAGGACGGCCACCTCTCCAGCCCCGTGCTGGCCCACCTGGGAGCGGCGGACCTGTCCCTGCTGGCGGGGTTCTGCGCGGCGGTGATCATGGCCTTCAGGCGTCGCCCCGCGGGACGGCGCCTGGCGGTGGTCCTGGCCGCCCTGTTGCTGGGTGGCGGGGCCGGGGCCCTGTTCCTGTCGCCACCCGGGCTGGTGATTCACGAGCAGTACCGGGAGGCCGAGGCCCGGGGGGACTACGACAGGGTGTTCCGCGCCCCGGTCCCGTATTCCCCCAAGGACTACCTGCGGGACCGGGGGGACACGGACCTGCAGCCGCCACTGGCGGACCCGGCCCACCGACACTGGCTCGGTACGGACGGGAACGGGGCCGATGTCCTCTCGCGCATGATCCACGCCTCGCGCATCGCCCTGGGGATCGGTTTCATCGCCACCGGTATCGCCCTGGTCATCGGTGTGGTGGTGGGCGGGCTCATGGGGTATTTTTCCGGGGTGGTGGACATGATCGGGATGCGCATCGTGGAGATCTTCGAGGCCATCCCCACCCTGTTCCTGCTGCTCACCTTCGTGGCCTTCTTCGGTCGCAGTCTCTACATGATGATGGTCATCATCGGACTCACCTCCTGGTCGGGCTACGCCCGCTACGTGCGCGCGGAATTCCTCAAGCTGCGTCAGCAGGACTACGTGCAGGCGGCGGTGGCCTGCGGCCTGCCGCTGCGTTCCATCCTCTTCCGCCACATGCTCCCCAACGGCGTGGCCCCCATCCTGGTGGCCGCCAGCTTCGGCGTGGCCTCGGCCATCCTGGCGGAGGCCACGCTGAGTTTCCTGGGGCTTGGCCTGGTGGACGACCCGTCCTGGGGACAGATGCTCAATCAGGCGGTACAGGCCTCCACCTTCAATTGGTGGATGGCCCTCTTCCCGGGCGGGGCCATCTTCCTCACGGTGTTCGCCTACAACCTGGTGGGGGAGTCCCTGCGGGACGCCCTGGACCCGCATCTGCGCAAGAAGGCCTGAGCCATGTTGCTGCAAGTGGAGGACCTGCACACCCACCTGGAGACCGGTGACCGCTGGGTGCGGGCGGTGGATGGGGTGAGCTTCGCCATCGCCGAGGGGGAGACCTTCTGTCTGGTGGGGGAGTCCGGCAGCGGCAAGTCGGTCACCGCCCTGTCGGTGATGCAGTTGTTACCCCAGGGGATCGCCCGCCATCCGGCGGGTCGGGTGTGTTTCCGCTGCCCCCGGGCCGGGGGGCCGGAAGGTGGGATGGACCTGCTCACCCTGCCGGAGTCGGTACGGCGCGGTCTGCGGGGGCTGCACATGAGCATGATCTTCCAGGAGCCCATGACCTCTCTCAATCCGGTGTTCACCGTGGGGGAGCAGGTGGCGGAGGTGCTCAGGGTCCACCGCCCGTCGCTGGAGGAGGCCGAGGTGCAGGAGCGGGTGGTGGCGGCCCTGGCGCAGGTGGGGATCCCGCAGCCGGCGCAGCGGGCCCGGGAATACCCCCATCGGCTCTCCGGCGGTCAGCGTCAGCGGGTGATGATCGCCATGGCCGTGGCCTGCGAGCCGAGCCTGCTCATCGCCGATGAGCCCACCACGGCCCTGGATGTGACGGTCCAGGCCCAGATCCTCGAATTGATGCGGGATCTTCAGGCGCGTAACGGCATGGCCATGCTCTTCATCACCCATGATTTCGGTGTGGTAGCGCAGATGGGGCACCGACTGGGGGTGATGCGTCAGGGGCGGCTGGTGGAGGAGGGGACGGTGGCCCGGGTCCTGGCCCGGCCGGAGCATCCCTACACCCGTCAGCTCATCGAGGCACTGCCGGAGAATATGGCCCGGTCTGTGCGATCCGCGTCGCAGGAGCGGGAACCGGTGGCGCCGCTGGTGCGGCTGGAGGGGCTGCAGGTGCATTATCCGGTGCGTAAGGGGTTCATGCGCCGGGTGGTGGATCACGTGCGCGCCGTGGATGGTGTGGATCTGGATGTCCGCAGGGGGCGGATCATGGCCCTGGTAGGGGAGTCCGGTTGTGGCAAGACCACCCTGGGGCGGGCCATCCTGCGGTTGGTGGCGCCCACCGGGGGGCGGATCCTGTTCGATGGGCAGCCCATCCAGGGGCTGGCACCGGCGGCCCTGCGACCCTACCGGCGGCGCATGCAGATCGTCTTCCAGGATCCGGCTTCCTCCTTGAACCCCCGCCTCACCGTGGCCACCGCCCTCACCGAGCCCATGGCGGCGCACGGTATCGGCGCGGATCGGGAGGCGCGCCTGGCCCGGGCCGCGCAGGTCCTGGCCCAGGTGCAGCTACCGGAGGAGAGCCTGTGGCGCTATCCACACGAATTCTCCGGTGGGCAGCGTCAGCGTATCGGCATCGCCCGGGCCCTGGTGCTGGACCCGGAATTCCTCGTCTGCGACGAGGTGACCAGCGCCCTGGATGTGTCGGTCCAGGCCGAGGTCCTGCGGATCCTGCTGGAACTGACCCGGGCACGGGGACTGACCCTGCTGTTCATCACCCATGACATCGGGGTGGTGGAATATCTGGCCGATGACATGGCCGTGATGCAGGACGGGAAGGTGGTGGAGCAGGGTCCGGTGCCGAAGGTGTGTCGGGCCCCCGGACATCCCTATACCACTCGCCTGCTGGAGGCGGTGCCCCGGATCGAGGCCCCACCCCGGTCCTCCGCCACGCCGCCGTCGCCGGGGAACGGGCGTTTCGATCGCCGTTGACCTCGCACCGTCGCCGGTCGCTCAGGGACGGGTCCCTCCCGCCCCCGGCAGGAACCGCCGGTACCAGGCCGGGTGTGCGTGGACCCGTGCAATCATGACGGAGATGTTGTCGCGCCCGCCGCAGGCGTTGGCCCGGTCGATCAGCCGTCGGGATAGGCCCCACGGGTCATCCCGGTGGCGGCGGATCAGGGCCTCGATGAACGGGTCATCGATCATGTCGTGGAGCCCATCGGAGCACAGCAGATACAGGTCTCCGGGGCGCAGCCGCTCCTCGCGGGTGTCCATCGTCACCATGGCCTCGATCCCCAGGGCCCGGGTGATCAGGTTACGGTATGCCGAGAGACGGGCCTGCCGGGGGGAACACAGCCCCCGGTCCACCATTTCCTGAACCGGGGTATGGTCCGTGGTGAGTCGTTCCAGGCGGTCTCCCCGGAAACGATAGATGCGCGAGTCCCCCACGTGGGCCAGGAGCACCCGGTCCCCATGGAAGAGGGCCACGGCCAGGGTCGTGCCCATGCCGGCGTATTGGGTATCCCGGTTCGCCGCCTCGTGGATGGCGCGGTTCGCCTGGAGCACCGCTTCCCGCAGGACCTCCATCCGGTCGTGACCGCCGGCCTCACACGCCGGGATCCTCTCCCGCAGGGACCCCAGGATCGTCGCCACGGCCATGCGGCTGGCCACGTCCCCCCCGGCGTGGCCGCCCATGCCGTCGGCCAGCACCAGCAGGCCCAGCGCCCCATCCTCCCCGATCGTGTCCTCGTTGCGCTGGCGCATTCGGCCAGGGTGGGTGCCGGCGGCGATCTGGATCCTCGGCTGGGGGGACATGGGAACGGTCGGGTGGTGGATGCCGGGGCCAGCATAGCCCCGGAAACGGTGATACGTCACGGGAAGGGACCCTGCGCGGGTGGCTATACGGGGTTCAGGCGGCGGTATGGCGCACCACGAGGGTCTGCCCGGGGCGCAGGACTGCCTTTGGACTCAGGTCGTTCCAGCGGGTGAGTTCCTCCACGCTCACGGCGTAGCGCCGGGCCAGTTCCCAGAGGGTGTCCCCGGGACGCACGGTGTGCCGCAGGGGGCCGTCCTCGTCCCCGTCTCCGGAGGCCACGGGCACCGGGGGGGCTTCGTCACCGGGACCGCTGGGGATGAGCAGGTGGTCTCCCGTCCGGATCAGGTCCCCCTGCAGCCCGTTGACCTCCTTCAGCGTCCCTACCGGCAGGTCGTAGCGGGCGGCGATCTGCCCCAGGGAGTCCCCGGAACGCACCCGGTGGCGGCGCCAGGTGATGCGGGCCTCCGGATCCAGACCCGCCAACCCCGCCCGTAGGGCCTTGGCCCGGTCCACCGGCACCAAGAGGTGATGAGGCCCGTCGGGTGGGGTGGCCCAGCGTTCAAAACCGGGGTTCAGGGCCTTGAGGGTCTCCGGTGCCACTCCGGCCAGGCGTGCCGCGATGGCCAACTCGATCTGTCCACCGGTGCGCACCAGCTCGACCTGCGGGCGGTCGGGTATGGGTGGAAGGGTGACGTCGTGGGCCTCCGGATCGGCCATCAGGGCCCGCAGGGCCAGCAGTCGGGGCACGTATTTCCGGGTCTCCTGCGGCAGATCCAGGTGCCAGTAGTCGGTGGGTCGGCCGAGTTCCCGGTTGCGGCGGATGGCGCGGGCCACCGTTCCCTGTCCGGCGTTGTAGGCGGCCAGGGCCAGGAGCCAGTCTTCGTCGAAGCGCTGGTGGAGTTGCTCCAGATAGGTGAGGGCCGCCACGGTGGAGGCGTGGATATCCCGGCGCCCGTCGTACCACCAACTCTGATCCAGGCCGAAATGGGTGGCAGTGGAGGGGATGAACTGCCAGATCCCGGCGGCATGGCCGGTGGATCGGGCCCGCGCCAGGTAGCCGCTCTCCACGATGGGCACCAGCAGTAGCTCACTGGGCATGTCGCGGCGCTCGATCTCCTCGAGGATATGGTGAAGGAAGGGCTCCGCCCGGGCGAGGACCGTGGTCAGATGACGGGTGTGGCGCCGGTACCAGCGCAGGGGCTGTGCCACACGGGGGTGGTCGCTCGCCTCCGGCAGGGCCAGGTGGCGCCGCATCCGTTCCCACAGATCTTCCGGTGGGGACGGAACGGCCTGGATCGGTTGCAGGAGTGGACGGGGGGCCCAATCCGGCACCCCGGTCCGGGAACCCTCGGCCCGGGACACCTCCCGGGACTCGGCAGGGGGGTCGTCCGCTCCCGGGGTGGGGGGATGGACGGCGCATCCCGCCAGGAGCAGGCAGGCGCCCGCGCTGGTTGCCCCGGCAGTGAACATTTTCCTCTTCGGCATGGGCACGGTAGGATAGCGGGGGCCGCAAGGCCGCTCAACCCCGTCGGCATCGCCCGCTGCAAGAGGTCGCACCGCACTCCATGCCATCCCCCACGCACCCCATCGTCCAGTGCCAGCGGAGCCTCCAGGGATGGTATGCCGGGCCGGCGGGACGGGAGATGCTGGCGGCCATGCGGGGCCACGTGAACCGCTTCGTGCCGCAGCTCTTCGGTTATTATGCGCTCCAGATCGGTCACCTGAACCAGGGGATCGATCTGCTGGAGGACAGCCGCATCGGCCGTCGATTCCTCGTTGGGAGCGGGCCCGGTGAGGGGGATCTGGCCGCCCTCCCGGAGGCCCTTCCGGTGGAGGCGGATACCCTGGACCTGGTCCTGCTGGTGCACACCCTGGAGGGGGCCGTGGATCCCCATCAGGTGCTCCGGGAAGTGGAGCGGACCCTGCGTCCGGAGGGTCATGTCATCATCCTGGGCCTCAATCCCCTGAGCCCGGTGGGGCTGTGGGAGATGATGCCGGGCCGCCGGGGACGCACCCCCTGGGCGGGGCCCTGCTACAGCACCGGGCGGGTGCGGGAATGGCTTTCCCTGTTGGGATTCGACATCATGGCCCTGGCCCACGCCGGGGTGCGGCCGCCGGAAGGCCGCTCGGGCCTGCGGCCCCGGGTGCAGATCCTCCAGGGGCTGGGCGGGCGGCGGTTGCCCTATCTGGGGGCGGTGTACATGATCCTGGCCCGCAAGCGGGTCTCCACCCTGACCCCGGTGCGTCCCCGTTGGCGGGCCGTGCGACCCTGGGTCCCGGGCGGCTTCGCGCGGCCCGTATGCAGGAGAAGAGAACGTGACGGAAACTGATGGTGTCGAGATCTTCACGGACGGGGCCTGCCGGGGCAATCCGGGGCCCGGTGGCTGGGGGGCGGTGATGCGTTACCGGGGCCAGGAGAAGCACCTCAGCGGGGGCGAGGCGGAGACCACCAACAACCGCATGGAGCTGATGGCGGCCATCCAGGCCCTGGAGACCCTCACGCGCCCCTGCCGCGTGGACCTGACCACCGATTCCCAGTACGTGAAGAACGGCGTGAATCAGTGGATGCCCAACTGGAAGCGCCGCGGCTGGCGCACGGCCTCGGGCCAGCCGGTGAAGAACCAGGATCTCTGGCAGCGCCTGGACGCGGCGGCCTCGCGCCACCAGGTCTCCTGGCACTGGGTGCGCGGCCATTCGGGGCATCCGGAGAACGAGCTGGCGGACCAGCTGGCGAACCAGGCCATCGATGCCATGCCGACCGCGACGCCCGGTTAAGGGACCCGAAGCCCGGAAACCCGACGAACCCCCGAAGATCCCATCCCTCCCGCCGATCCCGGAGCAAGCCAGACAGGCCATGCCGACCGATATACCACAAGATGCCCCCCCCGCCCGCCAGGTGGTCCTGGACACGGAGACCACGGGCCTGGAGCCGGCCCAGGGACACCGCATCATCGAGATCGGCTGCGTGGAACTGGTACGCCGCCGCCCCACGCGCCGGTTCTATCACCAGTACCTGCAGCCGGACCGGGAGGTGGACGCAGGGGCCATCGAGGTGCACGGCATCACCAATGCGTTCCTGGCGGACAAGCCCCGATTCGCGGATGTGGCGGACACCTTCCTGGGGTTCATCCGCGGCGCCGAACTGATCATCCACAACGCCCCCTTTGATGTGGGATTCATCAATCACGAGCTCGCCCGGCTGGAGGGGGACTGGGGCCGGGTGGAGGACCACTGCCGGGTCAACGACTCCCTGGCCCTGGCGCGTCAGATGCATCCGGGGCAGCGCAACAGTCTGGATGCCCTGTGCAAGCGTTACGATATCGACAACTCGAGCCGGGACCTGCACGGGGCCCTGCTGGACGCCCGCATCCTGGCGGATGTCTACCTGGCCATGACCGGCGGGCAGAAGACCCTGGCCCTGGGGGAGGGGGATGCGGCCCGTCCCGGGGCCACCCAGGTGGGGATCCGCCGTCTACCGGCGGATCGTCCCCGGCTGGCGGTCATCCGGGCCAGCGAGGGGGAGGCCGCGGCCCATGCCCGCGTGCTGGAGCGGTTGGACTGCCCCGAGCCCTGGTGACGGAGCCCCCGGCGCGGGGCCGGGTTCAGTGGATCTTGAGGGTGCGTGCCTTCTCCCGCTGCCAGTCCCGTTCCTTTTCCACGGCCCGCTTGTCATGGGCCTTCTTGCCCTTGGCCAGACCCACCTCCAGCTTGGCCCGACCCCGCTTCCAGTACAGGGCCAGGGGTACCAGGGTGTAGCCGCGGCGCTCCACCAGCCCGATGAGCTTGCTCAGTTCCTCCCCGTGGAGCAGGAGCTTGCGGGTACGGGTGGGGTCCGGGTTGATGTGGGTGGAGGCCGTGGGCAGGGGGGTGACATGGGCCCCCAACAGCCAGGCCTCGCCCTTTTTGATCAGTACGTAGCTCTCGCTCAACTGGGCACGGCCAGCCCGCAGGCTCTTCACCTCCCAGCCCTGCAAGGAGAGCCCGGCCTCGTAGCGATCCTCGATGAAGTAGTCGTGGCGTGCTTTCTTGTTCAGGGCGATGGTGCTGCCGCCCCCGGTGTTTTTCTGTTTCTTGCTCATGGGGCCATTGTACTTTGGACCCCGAAAGCAAAGCCATCGGCAATCGGGGCAGGGGGAAGACGTTGAGCCCGGAGTTGAATTTCCTCACAATGGCTCGGTCATTCGGAGGATGCCCATGAGAAAAGAAACCTCGATTCATGGTCAGTGGTCGTCGAAACTGGCCTTTGTGCTGGCGGCCACCGGATCGGCGGTGGGCCTGGGGAACATCTGGCGCTTCCCTTACATCGCCGGGGAGAACGGCGGTGGGGCCTTCGTTCTGGTCTACCTGCTGTGTATCCTGCTCATCGGCCTGCCGGTGATGATCGGGGAGATCCTCCTGGGTCGGCGGGGCCGCCAGAGTCCCATCAACACCATGACCAGCCTCTCCCACGAGGAGGGTCTGAGCCGCGCCTGGGGACTGATCGGCTGGCTCGGGGTGGTCGCGGGCTTCATGATCCTCTCCTTCTACAGTGTCATCGCCGGATGGTCCCTCTCGTACGTGGTTCGCACCGCCGGCGGGGTCTTCTCGGGCCTGGACGTGGAGGGCGTGCGCGGGGTCTTCGATGCCCTGGTGGGCGATCCGGAACGGCTGCTGGCCTGGCACACCCTCTTCATGGTCATGAACGTCATGGTGGTCTCCCGTGGGGTCCGCTCCGGGCTGGAGCAGGCGGTGAAGTTCCTCATGCCGGCCCTGCTGGGGCTGCTGCTGGTGCTGGTGGTCTACGCCATCTCCATCGGCCACTTCGCCGAGGGACTGCGTTTCCTCTTCGCGCCGGACTTCGGCAAGATCGACGGAGAGGTGGTGCTCATGGCCATGGGGCAGGCCTTTTTCACCCTCAGCCTGGGGATGGGGGCCATCATGATCTACGGTTCCTATCTCAGTTCCCGGGCCTCCATCATGCGTACCTCCGCCACCGTGGTCTCGGCGGACACCCTGGTGGCCATCCTCGCCGGGGTGGCCATCTTCCCCATCGTCTTCGCCAGTGGTCTGCAGCCGGACGAGGGCCCCGGGCTGATCTTCGTCACCCTGCCCATGGCCTTTTCCGAGATGCCCGGGGGGGTGATCTTCGGCACCCTGTTCTTCCTGCTTCTGGTGATGGCCGCCTGGACCTCCTCCATCTCCCTCATGGAGCCGGCGGTGGCCTGGCTGGTGGAGAACCGCGACATGGAGCGGGTCAAGGCCTCGGTCATCGTGGGCCTCGTGGCCTGGGTCCTGGGGATCGGCACGGTGCTGTCCTTCAACCTCTGGTCCTCGCCCATCGGGTTCCACCTCAACCTGGGGGGGGAAGAGCCGGTGTTCATCGGCGGGACGCCCTTCTCGATGATGGATTACCTCACCTCCAACGTCATGCTCCCCCTGGGCGGGCTGTTCATCGCCCTGTTCGTGGGGTGGCGCATGACCCGGCGCTCGGTCCAGGACGAACTGGGTGTGGGCGCGGGACTCCTTTTCCGAGGGTGGTATATGGTCTTGCGGTTCCTGGCGCCCATCGGCATCCTGCTGGTGTTCCTGAACGCGGTGAACCTCATCTAGCCCCAGGGGAGTCCGATGTCCTCCATCCGTCGCCGGGAGGTGGTGCCCTATACCCCCCAGGAGATGTTCGACCTGGTGAACGATGTCGAATCCTATCCCCGGTTCCTGCCGGGCTGCCGTTCGGCCCAGGTACTGTCCCGCAGCGGGGACGAGGTCACGGCCCGCGTGGAATTGGCCAAGGGGGCGGTGCGCAAGTCCTTCACCACCCGCAACCGCCTGCAGCGGCACAAGATGATCGAGATGCGTCTGGTGGATGGCCCCTTCCGGCAGCTGGAGGGGTTCTGGCGGTTCGATCCCCTGGAGGATGGCCGTACCCAGGTGGGCCTGGACCTGGACTTCGAGTTCTCCAGCCGTCTGGTGAGCACCGTGGTGGGGCCGGTGTTCCACCAGATCGCCAACAGCCTGGTGGATGCCTTCAGCAAGCGTGCCCGGGAGGTCTATGGTGTCCGGTGAAAAGGGGGAAGGCCTGCGGGTGGAGGTGGCCTATGCCCGCTCCGATGCCCAGGAGGTGGTGGAGGTCACGCTATCCGAGGGGGCCACGGTGGAATCCGCCATCCGCGATT
>JBKGXY010000004.1:0-38842 GCA_046546415.1 Ectothiorhodospira sp. | reverse complement strand
ACCGGCGGCACGACCTACGTGGACGCCGGTCATCACGTGAAGGCCTGAAGCCCCATGGACCAGAAAGTCGACGACCGGGACTACATCGAGAATCGCACCTTCGACGAGATCCAGATGGGGGATACCGCGACCCTGGAGCGGCGCCTCACCATGGACGACATCAAGCTCTTCGCCATCATGTCCGGCGACGTGAACCCGGCGCATGTGGACGAGGACTTCGCCAAGAGCAGTCGGTTCCAGGAGATCATCGCCCATGGCATGTGGGGCGGGGCCCTCATCTCCACGGTCCTGGGCACGGAACTGCCCGGCCCGGGCACCATCTACCTGGGGCAGACCCTGCGGTTCAAGGCCCCCGTCGGCCTGGGGGACGTTCTGCAGGTCAGCGTGAAGGTGCAGGAGAAGGACCCGAAGAGGAACCGCATCAAGTTCGATTGCCGCTGCACCAATCAGGAGGGACACGAGGTCATCGAGGGGGTGGCGGACGTCCTGGCCCCCACGGAGAAGATCCGGCGGCCGCGCACCGTCATGCCCCGGGTGCGCATGGCCGAGCGGGCCCGGCTGCACGAACTCCTGCACGCCGCCACCCACCCGGAACCCGTGACCATGGCGGTCGTGCATCCGGTGGACACCCAGGCCATCCTGGGTGCCTATGAATCGGCCCGGGCAGGATTGATCCATCCGGTGCTCATCGGTCCGGAGGAACGCATCCGCGCGGCCGCCGACGAAGCCGAGGTGGACATCTCCGATTTCGAGCTGGTGTCCGTGCCCCACAGCCATGCCGCGGCAGAGGAAGCCGTCAGCCTCACCCGCAGTGGCCGGATTGAATCCATCATGAAGGGCTCCCTGCATACCGATGAATTGTTGCGGGCGGTCCTCGCCCGGGATTCGGGGCTCCGCACGGAGCGGCGGGTCAGCCATATCATGGCCTTCGACGTGCCCACTTACCCCCGGCCCCTGTTCATTACCGACGCAGCCATCAATATCTACCCGACCCTGGCCGACAAGATGGATATCGTCCAGAACGCCATCGATCTGGCCCATGCGGTGGGCAACGAGAACCCGAAGGTGGCCATCCTTTCCGCGCTGGAAACGGTCAATCCCAAGATCCAGTCCACCCTGGAGGCAGCCGCCCTGTGCAAGATGGCCGAGCGTGGCCAGATCACCGGAGGCACCCTGGACGGCCCGCTGGCGTTCGACAATGCGGTATCAGAGGCGGCGGCCAAGACCAAGCATATCGTCTCACCGGTGGCCGGCAAGGCCGATATCCTGGTGGCCCCGGACCTGGAGGCCGCCAACATGCTCATGAAGCAGCTCACCTATCTGGCAGACGCCACGGGTGCCGGGATCGTGCTGGGTGCGCGCGTGCCGATCGTCCTCACCAGCCGCGCCGACGATGCCATCACCCGCATGGCCTCCTGCGCCCTGGCCCTGCTGGCGGCGGACTACCAGAAGAAGAAGGGGAGGTGACCCCATGGAAGACGTGCTGGTCATCAACAGCGGATCCTCCAGCCTCAAGTTCGCCCTGTTCCGCCACGATGCGGTGGACACCCCGGAGGACTTCCACCCCCGATACCGGGGACACTTCTCCGGGCTGGGGGAACGTCCCCGCTTCGTGGTGAAGGACGGAGAGGACAACGCCCACGTGGAGGAGGTGCCGGAGATGGACGCTCGGGACGGGGCGTTCGGCCACGAGGCGGCCCTGCACTGCCTGCTGGACTGGATCGAGCAGCGATCCGACTCCCGCCACATCGCTGCAGTCGGGCACCGCATCGTGCATGGAGGGTGTGAATACCGACGCCCCGTACGCCTGGACGGCCGCATCCTGGATGACCTGGAACGCCTCGTCCCCCTGGCCCCGCTGCACCAGCCCCATGGCCTGGCCCCGGCCCGCATCCTCGCCGACCTGCGTCCTCACGTGCCACAGGTAGCCTGTTTCGATACCAGCTTCCACCGCCACCAGTCCCGGGAGGCCCAGGCCTTCGCGCTGCCCCGGCGCCTTACCGAAAGGGGGGTGATCCGCTACGGCTTCCACGGCCTGTCCTACGAGTACATCGGACACAGCCTGCCCCGGCGCCTGGGTACCCCGCACACCGGCCGGGTGATCGTCGCCCACCTGGGCAACGGGGCCAGCCTGTGTGCCCTGCACGACGGGAAGAGCGTCGCCTCCACCATGGGGTTCACGGCCCTGGACGGCCTGCCCATGGGGACCCGCTGCGGCAACCTGGACCCCGGGGTGGTGCTGCACCTGCTCACTCAGGAGGGCATGACCCCGGACGAGGTGAGCCATCTGCTCTACAGGCAATCCGGCCTGCTGGGGGTCTCCGGCATCAGCGGGGACATGCGTACCCTGCTGGAGAGCAGGGCCCCCGAGGCCCGCGAGGCGGTGGACCTGTTCGTCTACCGCATCGTGCGGGAGATCGGCAGCCTCGTGGCGGCCCTGGGCGGCCTGGACCACCTGGTGTTCACCGCCGGGATCGGTGAACGGGCAGCCCCCGTTCGCGCCGCGGTGGCCGAGGGCTGCGCCTGGCTGGGCCTGACCGTCGACCCGGATCTCAATGCCGCCCATGCCCACCGCATCGCGGCCCCCGCCAGCCGGGTGGGCTGCTGGGTGCTCCCCACGGACGAGGAACGCATGATCGCCTGGCACACCGCGCAGTGCCTGTGACGCATCGCACCCCTGACAGCACGCACTGCATCGACTATAAGACCCCATGAACGGTCCGCCGGTAACCGCCGGTGGACCCGCCATCCCGAAGCAAAAAAAGCGATAAGGAGGGGCATCGATGAGTGTCTACAAGGTCATCGAACTGATCGGCACCAGCGAGACATCCTGGGAGGACGCGGCCCGCCAGGCCGTGGACAAGGCCCGGTCCAGTCTGCGCCATCTGCGCATCGTGGAGGTCAACAAACTGGACATCAAACTGGACGAGCAGGGCCACATCGCCGCCTACCGCGCCCGGTTGAACGTCTCTTTCAAGTACGAGGACACATGATCCAGTGACCCACCAGCAGGCACACCAAGGCAGCGGCAGCGCAAAGGCCCCGGCCGTGGAAGCGGAAGGCGGCAGACCCTGGCCCGGTGGTGCATGGACCCGCCCGGTGGCATGGTCCGTCCGCCCCACAGGGATGAGGCACGGGGCCTCCCCCTGGTCTGGCGGCGGGGACGAATGACACGGACGCAATGAGTGCGTATCGAGGTTGAATGAGAAAAAAGACGTGCAAGTGACTGAATTACCCATCATTCCGAACGGATTTCCCGGCACCGTTCTGTCGGGGCTGGCCCTGCTGGCGGGCCTCTCGGGCTGCGCTCCGGATCCGGAGTTGCCCCATTACGGGGTCTGGGAGGTGATCCAGGGCACGGCCACCAGTGAAACGGACCCCAGGGCAGCGGACAGGATGGGCCGGCATGCCGTGTACACCCGTCACATCGCCCGCTTCGGGGCGGTTCAATGCCTGCAACCGGAGTATGTCTCAGCACCTTTGACCGCCGAGGAAACCGATTCAGCCCCGGCGGGGCTCGATACGGAGCACATCCAGCACCGCATCACCATCACCTGTCAGGGAGAGCCCCTCCCGGCGGATCAGGGCGGGGTGCTCTTCATGCAGGATGCCGATACCCTGTTCATCCCCAGGCAGGGCGAACTCCTGCACCTGGAGCGGCGCAGTCAGGGACCGGCGGCCTCCTACTGACCCTCACCTTTTCCCCAACAGAAACGGGCCCGCCCCCCTGATGGGAGACGGGCCCGGGAAGGACTGCCATACCCTGGTGCGTCAGGCGCTCTTTCGGGCGCTGGCGCTCTGGTTCTCGGGCTGGATCCGGGTCACCGTGGCCAGGCTTTCCTCGCCCAGCTTCTGCATCTCCTCGGAATAGCCACGGTGCAGTTCCACCAGTTCGTTGGTATCCCGGGCCAGCTTCTCGCTGAGGGACCGGGCTGCCTCCCCCTGGGCCTTCAGATAATTCTCAAGGCTCTTGGGATCGTGAACGGTCTGCATGGCCCGCATCTGTTCGATGGCCACCTCGGAATAGCCGCGGAACATGCTGATCTGGTAGTCCACCATCTTGGCCATGTGGTCCAGGGTCACGTTGTTGAACTTGCGGACCGGTTCGCTCAGGGCGTTGAACTGTTCCTGGGTCTTGTCAAAAAGGTCGTTGTACATGCTGGATCTCCTGTGTCGGGTTGCATGGCCGGGGGTTTTTCCGACCTTGTTGCATTGCAGCATAGCGCAGTATTTTGTGCACTGCAACATCAAACTGTGGGTATCCCAAAGGATTTCAAGGGGCGCAGCCCTTAGGGTGTCCCCGGTGGGTACGGGATGTCAGACGCCCAATGATGATGTAGATTCAGGCATATTTGCCCGGGGGCGAACCGGGCGCGGAGGAGACCCCACATCATGAGCCACACCCCCGCAGGCATACGGGTCGGCATCCTGATCTTCGACCAGGTGGAGGTCCTGGATTTTGCCGGCCCCTTCGAGGTCTTCTCCACCACCCGCCTGGATGAATCCCGCCGGGCCGAGACGGATTCCCCCTTCGACATCCGCCTGGTGGCCGAGCGCAAGCGTCCCATCACCACGGCCGGGGGGATGGTGGTGGTGCCCCATCATGACTTCGGGGACTGCCCGGGACTGGACATCCTGGTGGTCCCCGGGGGGCGGGGCGCCCGGCGGGAGCTGAGCAACATCCGCCTCATGGAATGGCTGCGGGCCCAGTCCAATGGCCTGTCCCTCCTGGCGGGGGTCTGCACAGGGTCCATGCTGCTGGGGCAGGCGGGGCTTCTCGAGGGGCTACGGGCCACCACCCACTGGCGGTCCCTGGACTGGATGCGGGAGTACTTCCCGGACGTGATGGTGGTGGAGGATGAGTTCGTGGTGGATGCGGGCTCGGTGATCACCTCGGCGGGGATCTCCGCCGGGATCGACATGGCCCTGCAACTGGTGATGCGTTTCTATGGCCAGGAGGTGGCCCGGGCCGCGGCCCGGTACATGGAATATCCCTTTCCGGAAAACAGCCGGCCCCGACAGGTCCAGAAGCTCAAGCCCGCCCCCGAGGCCGCGGTGCAGGCAGGGGCGGATCGGGCATAGCGCCGGGCCGCGCCCCCCCCGGGGCGGGGAAGGTGGAGACAACTCCCCGTCGATCCGGGGGAGGGGATGGCATCCCCCGTTTACCCGGCGGCGGGGGAGGGGATGGCGTAACGGCTCTCGCCATCATGGCCGGTGGACTGGTTGGCGTCCACCACTGCCAGGGCGGTCATGTTCACCAGGCGCCGCACCGAGGCGGTTTCCGTGAGGATGTGTACCGGGCGGGCCGCGCCCAGCAGGATGGGCCCGACGCTCACCCCTTCGCCACTCGCCGCCTTGAGCAGGTTGAAGGCGATGTTGGCGGCATCGATGTTGGGCATCACCAGCAGGTTGGCCTCACCCTTGAGCCGGCAGCCCTGGAAAAGGCGATTGCGGATCTCCTCCTTCAGGGCGGCGTCGGCGTGCATCTCGCCATCCACTTCCAGGTCCGGGGTCATCCGCTCCAGCAGGTCCCGCGCACGGCTCATCTTGCGCGCCCCTTCCGAATCCACGCTGCCGAAATTGGAGTGGGAGAGCAGGGCCACCCTGGGGGTGAGACCGAAGTTGCGCACCTCCTGGGCCGCCATGAGGGTGATCTCGGCGATGGTCTGGGCGTCCGGATTCTCATTCACATAGGTATCGCAGAGGAACAGGGTGCGCCGGGGGAGCATGAGCAGGTTCATGGTGGCGAAGTGACGCACCCCCGGGGCCAGGCCGATCACGTCCCCGATGTGCTTCAGATGATAGGCGTGCTGGCCCACCATGCCGCAGATCATGGCATCGGCCTCGCCGTTCTTCAGGAGGAGGGCGGCGATGAGGGTGTTGTTGCTGCGGATCTGCTGCTTGGCCAGATCCGGGGTGATCCCCCGGCGCCCCATGATGCGGTGGTATTCGCCCCAGTATTCCCGGAAACGGGGATCGGAATCGGGGTTGATCAGCTCGAAATCCTTCCCGGGTATCAGCGACAGACCGATGCGGTCGATCCGGCTCTGCACCACCTCGGGGCGGCCCACCACGATGGGACGGGCCAGGCCTTCCTCCAGCACGGTCTGCACCGCCCGCAGGACGCGCTCGTCCTCCCCCTCGGGATAGACCACGCGCCGTGGGGCCGCCTTGGCGGCGGCGAAGACCGGTTTCATGACGAAACCGGACTGGTAGACGAAGTTGTTCAGGTGGTCCCGGTAGGTCCAGAGTTGCTCGATGGGGGCGGTGGCCACGCCGGATTCCATGGCCGCCTTGGCCACCATGGGGGCGATCTTCACGATCAGCCGGGGGTCGAAGGGTTTGGGGATCAGGTATTCCGGCCCGAAACGCAGTCCTTCCTCGCCGTAGGCCTTGGCCACGACATCCGAGGGCTCGGCCCGGGCCAGTTCCGCCAGGGCCTTGACCGCGGCCACCTTCATCCCGTCTGTGATGGTGCGTGCCCCCACATCCAGGGCACCCCTGAAGATGAAGGGGAAGCACAGGACATTGTTCACCTGGTTGGGGTAATCCGAGCGGCCCGTGGCCATCATGGCGTCCTGACGCACCTGCGCCACCTCCTCGGGCATGATCTCCGGATCCGGATTGGCCAGGGCCATGATGAGGGGGCTCGGGGCCATGCGGGCCACCATATCCGGTTTGAGCACGCCGCCGGCGGAGAGGCCGAGAAAGATGTCCGCCCCGTCGATGACCTCGCCCAGGGTGCGCGCCGGGGTGTTCTGGGCGAAGCGTTGCTTGATGGTATCCATCTCCTCGGGACGGCCTTTGTACAGCACACCGTGGATATCGGTCACCCAGATGTTGTCCAGGGGCAGCCCCAGGGTCACCAGCAGATCCAGACAGGCGAGGGCGGCCGCCCCGGCCCCGGAGGTCACCAGTTTGACGTTGCTCAGATCCTTGTTGCTGAGCTGCATGGCGTTGAGCACGGCCGCGGCCACGACGATGGCGGTGCCGTGCTGGTCGTCATGGAACACGGGGATGTTCATGCGCTCCCGCAGCCGGTGCTCGATGTAGAAGCACTCCGGGGCCTTGATATCCTCCAGATTGATCCCGCCGAAAGTGGGCTCCATGGCGGCGATCATGTCCACCAGGCGGTCGGGATTGCGTTCATTGAGCTCGATATCGAAGACGTCGATGTTGGCAAACTTCTTGAAAAGGACCGCCTTGCCCTCCATGACCGGCTTGGCCGCCAGGGGTCCGACCGCACCCAGCCCCAGCACCGCGGTACCGTTGGTGATCACGCCCACCAGGTTGGCCCGGGCCGTGAGCCGGCCGGCCTGCGAGGGGTCCTCCGCGATCAGGCGTGAGGCGGCGGCGACCCCGGGGGAGTAGGCCAGGGCCAGGTCCCGCTGGTTGGTGAGCCCCTTGGTGGGGACCACGGAGATCTTTCCTGGGGTCGGGTAGAGGTGGTACTCGAGGGCGGCTTGATCAAGGGAGCTCTTATCCATGGGGTATCCGGGCTTGGATCGGGTGTTGGTGGGCGGTGTATTATCAATGTTTACGGCCATTCCCGCACCACGTAGCAGCGGCAAAGAGAGGAATATCATGCGAGCATACAAGACCGGGTGGACCCTCATCACCGGCGGTGGCAGCGGGCTGGGGCAGGCCCTGGCCTGGGACATCGTCGGCCGGGGCGGGCGCGTGATCGTGGCCGGGCGGCGCCCGGAGGCCCTGGAGGAGACCCGGGCCCGGGCCCCGGAGGCCATCGTGGCCGTGCCGGCGGACGTGGCCAGCCCGGAGGGTCGGGAGGTCCTGGTTCAGACCGCAGAGTCCCGGGGTCCGCTCTATGCCGTGGTACACAACGCCGCGGTCCTGGAACCCATGGGGCCGCTGGCCGAGGTGACCCTGGAGGACTGGCGGCGGCAACAGGCCGTCAATGTGGAGGGCCCGCTGTTCCTCACCCAGGCCCTGTTGCCGCTTCTGATGCAGGACGGGCGCATCCTGCATATCTCCTCGGGGGCGGCCCACCGCTGCCTGGCGGGCTGGGGGGGCTACTGCAGTTCCAAGGCCGCACTGTACATGCTCTACCAGTGCCTGCGGGAGGAGCTGGCCCCACGGGGCCTCCATGTGGGCAGCGTGCGCCCGGGGGTGGTGGATACCCCCATGCAGGCCCGCATCCGCGAGACCGACGCCCATCGCTTCCCCGGGGTGGAGCGCTTCCGGCGGCTGAAGTCCGAAGGCCAGCTGGAACCGCGCGAGCGTGTGGCGGATTTTATCAGCTGGGTCCTCCTGGACACGGGGGATCGTCAGTTCGCCGAGGCGGAATGGGACATCGACAACGAGGCCCAGACCCGGCTCTGGCGGGATACGCGTTCCCTTTGAGCGTTCCCTTTGAACCGTGTGACCGGAACCTTCAAGTCGCCGGATCTGGTCAGCCGGATCACGGCATGGCTTGTGACGGTCCACCCGGCCCGGATGGGGGCCAGCGGGCGATGGAACGGGAGAAAAGGGCGCAGCGCCATGGGTGTATTGGTTCGTCCTCCATCTTATTTAACATAATATACATTATGCGAACTTATCGGGATGGGGTGCTCGGGTACTGGATGACCCCCTTGGGCTCATCATGGACCTCAGCGATGCTTCGCTTCTATTCAGATTTGACTTCCCTGGAATGCCTGGATTGAGCCAACTTCCTGTTAGGCTGGGCTTTTATTTAGTAGAATTCAATTCGATTATCTATTCAGATATCCACGCATAGGCGGTCCCAAGTGGAGGCAAACGGTCTCATCGAATTGCTGAGTTACCGCGGCTGGATGTCGTCCAGCGAGATCGGTGACCGACTGGGCTTGAGCCAACCCTCCGTCTCGAGGCTCACACGGCGGGCGGGCCGCATGGTGGTCCGGGCCGGACAGGCCCGCAAGACCCGTTACGCCGCTCGGCGAACAGCCTTCGACGCCGGTGACGAATTTCCATTGTTTGCCATCAACCAACACGGCGCCCCCACCCACATCGCCACGCTGCATCCGGTGGCGCCGGACGGGTTTTACGTCGAATCGTCCTCAGGCGCACCCTGGCTCAGGGGCGAGAGCGCCGTAGGGACCTTCGAGGACCTGCCGTACTTCCTTCAGGACCTGAGGCCCCAGGGCTTCCTCGGCCGCCGGATCGCCAGGGCGCTGGGTTCGGAGACAGGCTTTCCGGCCAACCCCGAACGCTGGAGCAGTGACCAGGTGGGTCGATACCTGCTGCGCTACGGCGAGGACCTCCCCGGTCATCTGATCCTGGGCGAACGCGCACTGGAGGCCGTCCAACGACACCAGCACGAGATCGTCCCCGACCCATCTGCCGTCTACCCGGAACTTGCACAGCGCATCATGGCGGCCGGGGCGCCGGGTTCCTCTGCGGGGGGTGAACAGCCCAAGTTCACAGCCCTGACAGACCATGGTCATGTGATCGTGAAGTTCTCCCCGATGGGGGCATCGGCAGAGTCGCAGCGCTGGCGGGATCTGCTGGTATCCGAATGGCATGCCCTTGAGCTGCTTCGCGAGCACGGCATCGAGACACCGCGCACCGCGCTTCACAGCCCCGGCGGCCGCGTCTACCTCGAGATCGAGCGGTTCGATCGGATGGGCGAGCGCGGGCGATTGCCGAGTCTCTCCCTCACGGCCATCGACATGGAGTTCGTCGGTGCCCTCGAATCCTGGGGCCAAAGCGGTGAGGCGCTCGCCGAACAGGGTCTGCTCGGACGGGACGATCTCGGGCGCCTTCGTTGGCTGGATCGGTTCGGGGAGTGGATCGCCAACAACGACCGTCACCTCGGCAACGTCAGTCTCGCGCCGACCCGCTCGGGCTATCGGCTGCTGCCGGCCTACGACATGCTGCCAATGGCCTTCGCGCCGATTCGCGGAGAGCTCATGGAGCCGGTCTACGAGCCGCCGGCCCGCTCGCACCGCGACGGCGAGGAACTCTGGCAATCCACGGGCGTGGCTGCCGCGGCCTACTGGCGGCGGCTAAGCGAAGAGCCGCGGCTATCGGAGGCGTTTCGCAAGGTCGCCCTCGCCTGCCTGCGGTCGGTGGAGTCGGC
Source organism: Ectothiorhodospira sp. (assembly GCA_046546415.1). Classification (GTDB taxonomy): domain Bacteria; phylum Pseudomonadota; class Gammaproteobacteria; order Ectothiorhodospirales; family Ectothiorhodospiraceae; genus Ectothiorhodospira. Next base: position 28,782 of record JBKGXY010000004.1, on the reverse strand, counting down.
GCTCGAAGCACCGGCCCCCTGGGACCGCCGCTTCCCTTGATCCGGGCCTCTGAGGCGGAGGCGCACAGGCACTGCGCTCGCTAATGCACGCGCTCGACATGCACACGCACCCCGGCCCGGCCCGCTGGGACGACGCGTTCTAGGCGGCCACCGCCTTGTCGATGCCCTCCGCCAGGACCTCGCCGAGGAAACGGATCTGTTCCTCGGTGATGACGTACGGGGGCATCATGTAGGCCACGTTGCCCAGGGGCCGCAGCAGCGCGCCACGTTCCAGTGCATGGCGATAGACCGCCAGGCCCCGGCGTTCCTGCCAGGGGTACGGTTCGCGGGTGCTCTTGTCCTTGACCATCTCCACGGCGGCGATCATGCCGTGCTGGCGCACGTCGCCCACATGGGGATGATCCTCCAGGGGCGCCAGGGTCTCCCGGATCACCCGGGCCAGGTGGCGGTTGTGTTCCAGCACCGCATCCCGTTCGAACAGGTCCAGGGTGGCCAGGGCCGCGGTGCAGGCCAGCGGGTTGGCCGTGTAGGAATGGGAATGCAGGAAGGCGTTGAGCCGGGCGTACTCGTCGTAGAAGGCCTCGTAGACACGGTCGTGGGTGAGCACCACCGACAGGGGCAGATAGCCCGCGGTGAGCCCCTTGGACAGGCACATGAAGTCGGGGCTGATCCCGGCCTGCTCGCAGGCGAACATCGTACCGGTACGACCGAAGCCCACGGCGATCTCGTCGGCGATCAGGTGCACCTGGTAGCGGTCGCAGAGCTGGCGCAGGCGTTTCAGATAGTCCGGATGGTGCATGCGCATGCCCCCGGCACACTGCACCAGGGGCTCGACGATGACGGCGCAGGTCTCGTGGGCGTGGCGCTCCAGGGCGGCCTCCATGTCCTCGATGCGCCGCCGGGCCACCTGCTCGCAGGTCTCCCCGGGTTCCCGCTCGAAGCAGTCCGGGGACGGCACGGTGATGGCCTCCATCAGCAGCGGCCGGTAGGTGGCCTTGTACAGGGCCACATCCCCCACCGCCAGGGCCCCGAGGGTCTCGCCGTGGTAGCTGTTGGACAGGCAGATGAAGCGCGTCTTTTCCCCCCGGCCCTGGTTGAGCCAGTAGTGAAAGCTCATCTTCAGGGCCACCTCCACGGCGGCGGAACCGCTGTCGGCGTAGAAACACCGGCTCAGCCCCTGGGGCGTGAGGGCCACCAGGCGTTCGGAGAGATTCACCACCGGCTCGTGGGTGAATCCGGCCAGGATCACGTGTTCCAGCTGTTCCGCCTGGCGCCGGATGGCCTCGTTGATGTACGGGTTGGCGTGACCGAACAGATTCACCCACCAGGAGCTGACGGCATCGATATAGCGCCGGCCGTCGAAATCCTCCAGCCACACCCCCTCGCCCCGGCGGATGGGCGTCATGGGCAGGTGTTCGTGGTCCTTCATCTGGGTGCAGGGATGCCAGACCACCGACAGATCGCGTTTTCTGAGGGTTTCGTTATCCATCGCTCTCTTCCCGGGGATCGCCCCGCCCTGCCCCGCGGACCCGGGCCTGGGGCCAGTTATCAATCGAAAGGGCCGCGACGGACGCGGCCCCGAGGCGTCTTCCGCCCGATCCGCCGGGTTCAGGCCCCGGCGAGGGCCCCGGCCTGCATGGCTGCGTATTCGTCCTCGAAGAAGAACTTCTCCTCTCCGAAGGCCGGTCTCAACTGATCCAGCCAAGTGGCCTGCTCGTCGTACCGGGCGAAGAACGGCCGCTGGACCCAGTCCGGGTTGCGGCCCTGGATGAAGCGCAGCACGAAGACCTTCTCGCCGTGGATCTCGGCCACCCCCTGGATCTCCACCTTGCCGGGACCCGCGCTCATGGAGGGACCCCGGGCGGTACGCCCCAGGCCGGAGACCCGGGTCATGGCCCCGCGATAGATCTCCCAGGCCCGGGCCAGGGGGATCTCGAAATAGCGGCGGGCGCCGGTATCCCGTTCCACGAACATGTAATATGGAATCACACCCAGGCGTACCTGGGTCTGCCACATGCGGGCCCAGACCTCCGGGTCATCGTTGATATGGGCCAGAAGCGGCCCCTGGCTGCGGATCTCCGCGCCGGTGTCCCGCAGGCGGCGGATGGCCTCCCGGGCCATGGGGGTCTCCATCTCCTGCCAGTGGTTGTAGTGGGCCATGATGGCCACATGCTTGCCCGCACTCACCAGCCGTTCCAGGAGCAACAGGAGCGCATCGGCGTCCCCGTCGCTGACGAAACGATGCGGCCAGAACGTGAGGGCCTTGGTGCCGATCCGGATGCTCTGCACATGCTCGAACCGGGGCTCCATGAGGGGCTCCAGGTATTGCAGCAGGTGCTTGGTCTTCATCACCATGGGGTCACCGCCGGTGATCAACAGATCGCTCACCTGGGGCTGGGCCGCCAGGTAGGCCTGCAGGCGGTCGGCCTGGGTGGAGGCGATGCGCAGGTCCTTGTCCCCCACGAACTGGGGCCAACGGAAACAGAAGGTGCAGTAGGCATGGCAGGTCTGGCCCTGACTGGGAAAGAACAGCACCGTCTCACGATACTTGTGCTGCAGGCCCTCCAGGGGCTCGCCGTCCAGGATGGGCCGGTTCATGGCCACCTGCCCCGCGGGATGGGGGTTCAACTCCTCGCGGAGCTGCCTCGCCAGGGCCGTGATGCGCTCACGGGGGGCGCCTTCCCGGTGCAGCGCCGCCATGCGCTCGAAGGCCTCCGGGGTGAGCATGTCCCGCTGCGGGAAGGTCAGCTGGTAGAGCGGATCGTCCGGCACCTGATCCCAGTCGATCAATTCCTCTATGATGTACTCGTTGACCCGGAACGGCAGGACGCTGCTCACCACCTTCATCTCGAAGCGGCGTTCCTCCGGGAGGCGCGCCAGGGCCGGGATGCCCTCCAGGGTGCGCTCGGTGAAGACCTTGAACGGCCGGGGCTGAAGCGCCCGTAACTCCTGGTGTCGGTAGAAATTCAGGACAGAACTCATGACGCCTCCGATACTCTGCGATCAGATCGTGAAAAGGGAAGGGAATCTGGATCCAGCGTGAAGAACAACGGGCGCCGCAGGCGTGCCAGCCCTGCTCTCCGGGATAGGCCCGCGCGAATGGCGGACGCTAGGCTCGATGACAGCTTGTTGGGCAAAAGTCTTCCGATTATACCCAATCCCCCGATCTCAACCAAATCCACCCATATGAGGCCAGCCGTTCCGGCCCGTTCCCGAGGCGCCCGATGCATCCCGAATTCCCCCTGGATGAAGACATCCTGCACATGAACCATGCGGCGGTGGGCCCCTGGCCGGCGCGCACGAGCCGGGCCGTGGCCGACTTCGCCCAGGAGAACACCCGGGTGGGCTCCCGGCACTATCCGCGCTGGCTGGAGGTGGAGCGGCGCCTGCGCGACCGGTTGCGCAACCTGGTGAACGCCCCTTCAACCGACGACATCGCCCTATTGAAGAATACCTCCGAGGGACTGTCCCTGGTGGCCCACGGCCTGGACTGGAACCCCGGGGACAACGTGGTCTGCCCGTTGCAGGAATTCCCCTCCAACCGCATCGTCTGGCAATCCCTGGAGCCTCGTTTCGGGGTGACCGTGCGGCTGGTGGATCTGAACACCCCGGACCCGGAGGCCGCCCTCCTGGGGGCCATGGACCGGCACACCCGACTGATGAGCGTGAGCGCCGTGCAGTACGCCACGGGGCTGCGCCTGAACCTGGAGCGCCTGGGCCAGGCCTGCCGTAACCGGGGGGTACTGTTCTGTATCGATGCCATCCAGCAGTTGGGTGCCCTGCCCCTGGACGTCCAGGCCTGCGGCGCGGATTTCCTGGCCGCCGATGCCCACAAGTGGCTCCTGGGGCCGGAGGGGATCGCGGTGTTCTACTGCCACGCGGCGCTGCGCGACCGGCTGCGCCTGCACCAGTTCGGCTGGCATATGGTGGAGGAGCCGGGGGATTTCGAACGCCTGAACTGGGTGCCGGCCGCCGGAGCCCGTCGTTTCGAGTGCGGCAGCCCGAACATGCTGGGGATCCACGCCCTGGATGCGAGCCTGTCCCTGTTCGAGGAGACGGGCATGACCTTCGTGGCGGACGCCCTTTCACGGAACGTGGAATACCTCATCGACCTGCTGCGCTCCGCCCGCTTCGAGGTCCTCTCCCCCACCGACCCGGAACGCCGGGCGGGGATCGTCACCTTCACCCGCCCGGGCATGGATGCCCCAGCGACCTGGAAACGGCTCATGGACGCCGGGGTGCTCTGCGCCCCCCGGGGGGGCGGCATCCGCTTCTCACCCCATTTCTACACATCGACCGTGGATCTGGAGCGGGCCGTGGAAAGCGCGGCGGAGGCGTGAACGGCCCCCTCCCCTGTCCGGATCAGCCGAAGAGGGCGTGGTAGTTGGCCGTGGTCTGCCCGGCCAGGGTCTCCAGGGAGACTCCCCGCACATCGGCCACGCATTCGGCCACATGGCGCACCCAGGCGGGGTGATTGCCCTTGCCCCGGTGGGGGACCGGGGCCAGATAGGGGGCGTCGGTCTCCACCAGGAGACGGTCGTCGGGGACGCGCCGGGCCACCTCCCGCAGGGCGGCGGCATTGCGGAAGGTGACGATACCCGAGAAGGAGACGTACAGCCCCAGGTCCAGGCCGCGGCGGGCCATGTCCCAGTCCTCGGTGTAGCAGTGCAGCACACCCCCTGTCTCCCGGGCCCCCTCCTCCTCCAGGATGGCCAGGGTATCGGCGCGGGCGTCCCGGGTATGGATGATCAGGGGCTTGCCCGCCGCCCGGGCGGCACGGATGTGGCGGCGGAAGCGTTCACGCTGCCATTCCAGATCCCCCTCGTTGTAATGGTAGTCCAGGCCGGTCTCCCCGATGGCCACCACCTGCGCATCGTCCGCCAGGCGCACCAGGGTCTCCTCATCGGCATCCGCGGCCGCGTCGGCACTGGGATGCACCCCCACGGAGCAGGACACCTGGGGATACCGCTCCGCCAGGGCGCGCACCCCGGGGAAATTCTCCATGTCGATGCTGACACACAGCAGATGCTCCACCCCCGCCTCGGCGGCGGTCGCCAGCAGGCGGTCCATGTCCCCGTCGAAGGGGCTCATGTCGATGCGGTCCAGATGGCAGTGGGAATCGATCAGCATGAAGGTCTTCTTGCGCGGGCCTCAAGACCCGGTGATTACATGGTGTGGGTCGGCCGGTCGGCCTGGGCGCTGCCACCCAGCAACCCCTCGATCTTGTTGCGGGTGGCGCCGTTGTCCTGTTCGTTGAACTGCACCCCGATGCCGGGGGTGCGGTTCCCCTGGGCCCGGGGCGGGGTGATCCAGATGATGCGCCCGGCCACGGGTAGCCGCTCCCGTTCGTCCATCAGGGTGAGGAGCATGAAGACCTCATCCCCCAGGCGATACTGGCGCTGCGTGGGGATGAACAGCCCGCCGTTCTTCACGTAGGGCATGTAGGCCGAATAGAGGGAATTCTTGTCCTTGATGGACAGCGAGAGAATACCTTGTCCCGGTGGCATGATGCCCCCTCGGTTCAGACCGCCGTGGCGGATGGCGACGAACGCCCGGTGACCGGCCGCGCCAGGGCGCGAAGGGTCACCAGCATATCCTCCAGGGCCATGCGCGGATTGAGGTTGCCCTCCACCCATCCGCGCCATCGGAGCAGGTGTTCCCGGAGTTCGAACAGGGCCTCCAAGTCTAGCGCCTCGTTCAGCACTTGCAAGTCCTGTACCGACGCCACGCCGGTAAGGTCACCGGGCTCCCCGGTCATGCGCCAGCGCACGGCATCGGCGCACAGGGTCTGGAGCCGGTCCACCCAGTCCCCCAGGGGGACGTCCTGGAGGGCCTCCGCCAGGGGCGCGATACCGCCCCGCCCGCGCAGCAGACCCAGCAGGCCCGCCAGTTGCCGACGCCAGGCTTCCATGACCCCCTCCTCCACCAGTGTCTGTGCCCGGAGCGGTGATCCGCCCCCCAGGGCCAGGGCCATGTCCAGGTCGGCCCCGGAAAGGCGCTCCGCCAGCCATGCCCGGGCCTGTGGCCGATCCGGCAACGGGATGCGAAGGATCTGGCAGCGGCTGCGAATGGTGGCCGGAAGCCGGGATGGGTGGGCGGTCACCAGGATCAGGACCGCCCCGGCAGGCGGTTCCTCCAAAGTCTTGAGCAGGCTGTTGGCGGCCGCTTCCCCCATGGCCTCGGCCGGTTCGATCACAGCGATGCGAAAGGCCCCCAGGCTGCGACTCAGGGCCATGCGGCTGGACAGCTCCCGGATCTGATCCACCAGGATGCGGGTCCGCTTCTCCTGGATGCCCACGCGGATGAGATCGGGATGGGCCCCGGCCGCCACCATGCGGCAGGCATGGCAGTGGCCGCAGGCGCCCCCTTCCGCACCCGGGGCGCTACACAGCAGGCTACAGGCATAGGCCCGGGCCAGGGCCCCCTTCCCGGCGCCCTGTGGCCCGGCGATCATCAGTCCCTGTGGCACGCGGTCCGCGGCCACCCGGCCCCACAAGGCCTTCCAGTCCGCCTCCAGCCAGGGATAGGGGGCCGCACCCATCATTCGTTCCCCACGGCGGCACAGAGGGCATCCACCCGCTCCAGGACCAGGCGGCGAACCGTCTCCAGCGGCCCGTCGGCGGGGATGAGCGCGTAGCGCCCGGGATCGGCATGGGCGCGGCTGTGGTAGACCGCCCGGACCCGCTCGAAGAACGCCAGGCTCTCCTGTTCGAAGCGATCCCCCCCGCTGCGCCGGCGGGCCCGGGCCAAGCCCGTCTCCACGGAGGCATCCAGCACCAAGGTCAGATCCGGACGCCAGGGGCCCTGCACCCACGCTTCCAGGACGGCGATGCGGGATCCCTGGATGCCTCGCCCACCGCCCTGATAGGCGTAGGTGGCGTCGGTGAAGCGGTCGCTGACCACCCAGGTCCCGGCCTCCAGCTCGGGGAGGATGCGATGGCGCAGGTGTTCGGCCCGGGCCGCGAACATGAGCAGCAGTTCCGTGTCCGGATGCATGGGCGGATAGTCGCTGGAGAGCAGCAGCCCCCTCACCTCCTCCCCCAGGGCCGTGCCCCCGGGTTCGCGGGTGCGGATGGCCGGGATGCCCCGGTCGTTCAGATGATCCACGATGGCCTGGAGATGGGTGGTCTTGCCCACCCCCTCGATCCCCTCCAGGCAGATGAAGCGGCCCCGCGGGCCCACCCCGGGGGATTGGAGGGGGACATCACCGGTCTCATCGACCATAGCGGCTGGCATCTCCGTCGAGCTGGTGGCGGATCACCGCCTCGCGGTGTTCCCGGTAGGTCTTCGAAAAGTGATGCGTGCCATCACCACGACCCACGAAGAACAGGGCATCGCTTTCGGCGGGATGGGTCACCGCCTCCAGGGAGTCCCTTCCGGGCAGGGCGATGGGGGTGGGGGGCAATCCATCCCGGGTGTAGGTGTTGTAGGGGGTATCCCGTCGCAGATCCAGGCGGCGGATGTCCCCGTCGAATTGATCCATGCCATAGATGATGGTGGGGTCCGATTGCAGACGCATCCCGCGTCGCAGCCGCTCGATGAAGACCGCGGCCACCCGGGGCTTTTCACCCTGCCCCGCCTCCCGCTCCACGATGGAGGCCAGGATCAGGGCCTCGTAGGGGGTCTCCAGGGGCAGACCCTCGGCGCGGTTCTCCCAGATGGCGTCCAGTTCCTGTTCCATGCGGCGATGGGCCCGGCGCAGGAAATCCATATCCGTGGTCCCGCCGGGAAAGTGATACGTATCGGGGAAGAACCAACCCTCGGGGTGGGCGCCGGGACGACCCAGCCGTTCCATGAGTTCGGGATGGTCCTCCTCTTCCAGGGTGTTTTCCAGGTGTGGATGGGCATTGATGGCACTCATCATCCGCTGGAAGGACCATCCCTCCGGGATCACCAGGCGGTACTGGATGGTGCGCCCGCTCACGAACAGGGCCAACAGATCCCGGGGGGTGCTCCCCGGTTCGATGCGGTACTCCCCGGCCCGTAGCTCCCTTGCCTGCCCGCTCTGGCGGCCCAGGATCTCCCAGTACACGGGACGATCGATCAGCCCCTGGGCCACGAGCCGTTCGCCCACATTGCGCAGGGAGGCCCCCTCGTGCACCCGGAAGGTATCCTCCGTCTCAAGGGGGACCGGGGTGTCCAGGAAGCGCTGGTAATCCCAGAACATCCCGCCCCCCAGGAGCAGGATCACCACCAGCAGGATCAGGGGGAACCTTCGCATCATGCCACATGCTCCTCGGTTGAAGAGGCCAGTGCATCCCTCAGGCGGGCCACCAGGGCCGGTACCGGCCTCGCTTCCCCCGCCAGAGAGGCCACCGGCCAGATGCCGACCAGGGCATTGGTGAGGAACAGCCCGTCCGCCTGCCACAGGTCCGCCTTCGAGACTGAAACCACCCGGCACCGGAGACCCCAGCGCTCTGCCAGATCCATCACCCGCGAACGGGTGACACCGGCAACCCCGCAGTGGGTCAGATCAGGGGTCCGCAGGGTGTCCCCGAAGACCAGGAACAGATTGCTCATGACCCCTTCCACCACCTGCCCTTCGGTATCCATCATGATCCCCTCCTGAACCTCGTCCTCCCACTCGGAACGGGCTAGGACCTGCTCCAGGCGGTTGAGGTGCTTGATCCCTGCCAGGCGGGGGTTCCGGGAGAGGCGAGTGGTGCAGATCCGCACGGCGATCCCTTCCCGGGACCAATGCTGCGGATGATCGGGCAAGGGGGAGACACGGAGGATGCGGGTGGACCGTATCTCCGGGGGGATGGCGTAGCCCCTTGAAGAGGCCCCCCGGGTCAGGATCAGCTTGAGGACCCCATCCACCCGGTTCCCGGTCACCCGGGCGATCTCCGCCTCAAGGATTCGCGGATCCGGTAGCGGGATGCCCAACCGGCGGCATCCTTCCATGAGCCGTGCCTGATGGCGTTCCCAGCATACGGGGTGTCCGTTGCGGATCCGGAGGGTCTCGAACAGGCCATCCCCGAACTGGAGCCCCCGATCCTCCACGGGAAGATGCCCCTCGGGCCGTCCATCGACGAGGATCATCTCCCGGACCCCCGACCACTCCGGGGACGGCCGACCCGGAGGCGTTCCGTGGTGGGAGGTCCGGACACGAGAGTCAGGGGGTGTTGAAGACCAGGGTACCGTTGGTGCCGCCGAAGCCGAAGGAGTTGGACAGGGCCACCCGGGCACGGGACTCCCGGGCCGTGTGGGGAACGAAGTCCAGATCGCACTCCGGATCCGGGTTCTCCAGGTTGATCGTGGGCGGCAGGACCCCCTCATGCAGCGCCAGGGCAGTGAAGACCGCCTCCACCCCCCCGGCGGCACCCAGCAGGTGGCCGGTCATGGATTTGGTGGAACTCACCGCCACCTTGCGGGCGTGATCCCCCAGGGCCCGCTTGATGGCATTGGTCTCCGCCCGATCACCGGCCGGCGTGGAGGTGCCGTGGGCATTGATGTAATCCACATCCCCGGCATCGAAGCCGGCATCCTTCAGCGCATTGCGCATGCAGGCGGCGGCGCCCTCTCCCCCCTCGGAGGGCTGCGTCATGTGATAGGCGTCCGCATTCCAGCCGAATCCCGAAAGCTCACAGTAGATGCGCGCCCCGCGGGCCTTGGCATGTTCGTATTCCTCCAGCATCACCACGCCGGCGCCATCCCCCAGCACGAAGCCGTCCCGGTCCTGATCCCAGGGGCGACTGGCATGTTCGGGATCGTCATTGCGGGTGGACAGGGCACGGGCCGCAGCGAAGCCGCCGATCCCCAGGGGGGTGGTGGCCATCTCGGCACCGCCGGCCAGCATCATGTCCGCGTCACCGTACTTGATCATGCGCTGGGCGTCCCCGATGTTATGGGTGCCGGTGGCACAGGCCGAGACGATGGAGATATTGGGGCCCTTGAGTCCGTACATGATGGACAGGTTGCCCGCCACCATGTTGATGATGGCACTGGGCACGAAGAAGGGGGAGATCTTTCGGGCACCACCCTTGAGATAGGCGCCGTAGCTCTTCTCGATATAGGGCAGCCCACCGATGCCGGAACCGATGGCCACACCGATGCGCTCGGCATTCTCCTCGCCAACCTCGACCCCGGAGTCCCGCAGGGCCTGGATCCCGGCCGCCAGCCCATAATGGACGAAGGTGTCCATCTTGCGCTGTTCCTTCGGCGGGATGTATTCATCGGCGTCGAAGTCCCGAACGGCTCCGGAGATCCTCACGGGCATCAGGGAGGCATCGAAGACGTCGATCGGCGTGATGCCGCTACGCCCCGCGAGGATATTCGCCCACGCGCCCTGGATGGTGGAACCCACCGGCGAGACGATGCCAAGACCGGTGATGACTACGCGCCGCTTAGACAATCTGCACCCCTTACTTCACGAATTAAGCCGAAGTCCTGCCGGTGTGGTGGCCACCAGGTCACTGGCCGCCACCACACCGCTTGGCAGGGTTGAACACCCGAGATCAGGCGTTGGGCAGGTGCTCGTTGATATAGTCAACGGCCTGCTGGACGGTGGTGATCTTTTCGGCTTCCTCGTCCGGAATCTCCGTCTCGAATTCCTCTTCCAGCGCCATCACGAGTTCAACCGTATCCAGCGAATCCGCGCCGAGATCGTCGACGAAGGAAGCGGAGGTGTTCACATCCTCCTCCTTGACACCGAGTTGCTCGACGACGATTTTCTTGACGCGTTCTTCGATATTGCTCATGGTTAACGTATCCCCTTGATTTGGAAAGCAGCCAAAGCTGGGCCGCTATTGTAGTGAATTCCCTTCGGTCGATCCACTCCAGACCGACGGAGAGCAGTGCCCCGCCGATCACCCGGAACCGCCCCGGCGGGTCCTCAGGCCATGTACATGCCCCCATTGACATGGATCGTCTCCCCGGTGACATAGGCCGCCGCCGGGGAGGCCAGGAAGGCCACCACCTCGGCCACCTCCTGCGGGGCACCCAGGCGCCCCAGGGGGATCTGGCCCAGCAGGGCCTCCCGCTGCGCCTCGGGCAGATCCCGGGTCATGTCGGTATCGATGAAACCGGGGGCCACGGTGTTGACGGTCACCCCCCGGGGCCCCACTTCACGGGCCAATGACTTGGTAAACCCCAAAAGCCCCGCCTTGGCCGCGGCGTAGTTGGTCTGCCCGGCATTGCCCGTGGAGCCCACCACCGAGCCGATATGGATGATGCGACCCCGGCGCGCGCGGGTCATGCCCCGCAGCACGGCCTTGCTCATGCGGTAGACGGCGGACAGATTGGTCCGGATGATATCGTCCCACTCCTCGTCCTTCATGCGCATGAGCAGATTATCGCGGGTGATCCCGGCGTTATTCACCAGGATGCCCACCTGGCCGAACTCGTCGGTGATCTGCCGGATCAGGCCGTCCACGTCCTCCGGGCGGGTGACATCCAGGACCATCCCCTGGCCCTTTGCCCCGGCCTCCCGCAGATAGGCCGTGATGGCCTCGGCCCCCTTCTCGCTGGTGGCGGTGCCCACCACGGTGGCGCCCCGGTCCGCCAGGGTCGTGGCGATGGCCCGGCCAATCCCCCGGCTGGCGCCGGTGACCAGCGCGATTTCCCCTTCAAGCGTCATGCATGCTCCTCAAGTCTGGATGGATCCCGGCCCCGCATGGCCGCTGACCGCGGGTCATGCCCCGCGACAGGTGGCCAGGGCCTCGTTCAGGCTCTCCGGATCCTGCACGCAAAAGAGCGTCAGGGACCGGTCGATGCGTTTATTCAGGCCGGTGAGGGCCTTTCCGGGGCCCAGCTCCAGCACATGGGTGGCCCCCTCGGAGGCCATGCGCCGGACGGTCTCCACCCAGCGCACCGGGCGGTGCATCTGCGCCGCCAGGGCACCGCGGATGACCTCCGGCTCATCATGGCAATCCACATCCACGTTGTGAATGACCGGGATCCCCGGGGTGCCCACGCGGATGGACTCCAGGAGGACGTGCATCTGCGAGGCAGCGGACTTCATGAGTCGGCAGTGGGACGGCACGCTCACCGGAAGAAGCACACTGCGCTTGGCACCCGCGGTCTTCGCCCCCTCTACGGCCGCCTCCACGGCGGCCTTCTCCCCGGCGACCACCACCTGGCCCGGGGCATTGAAGTTCACAGCCTCCACGACCCCGTGGGATGCCGCCCCCTGGCAGACGGTCTGCACCTGCTCATCCTCCAGACCGAGGATGGCGGCCATGGCACCGGCCCCCTCGGCCACGGCCCCCTGCATCAGGCGCCCACGCTCGGCCACCATGCGCACCGCCGCATCGAAGTCCAGGGCGCCGGCACAGACCAGTGCAGTGTACTCACCCAGGCTATGGCCGGCCATCACCCGGGGATCGGGGCCTCCCTGGGCCTTCCATACGCGCCATACGGCCACGCCGGCGGCCAGCATGGCGGGTTGGGTGTTCGTCGTACGGTTGAGTTCGGCCTCGGGACCTTCCTGAATCAGGGTCCAGAGGTCGTGCCCCACGACCGCGGATGCCTCGTCGAAGGTCTCCCGTATCTCGGGATGGGCCGCCCCCAGGGCGGCCAGCATCCCCACCGACTGGGAACCCTGACCGGGAAAGACGCAGGCAATCTTCATGGGATGGAATCCTTATGCGAAGGTCTGGATCAAGCCGGGTAGTGTAGGCAAACCACGGGGGCCGGAGCAATGAGGGAAACGGACCCGGGAGGGGCCCTCACACGGCCCTTGTGTTATGCCGCCCATTGTTGATAATTAACGACTTCGCTTGCTCAACCCTGTACAGGCGTATGCCGAAAGAAGACCACATCGAACTGGACGGCACGGTGCTGGAAAACCTGCCCAATACCATGTTCCGTGTCGAGCTGGACAACGGACATGTGGTGACGGCCCATATCTCCGGTCGTATGCGCAAGCACTACATCCGCATCCTTCGGGGGGATCGGGTCACGGTGCAGGTGACCCCCTATGACCTGAGCAAGGGGCGGATCGTGTACCGGAATAAGTAGACCCGCAGCGGTTTCGGCACCCTACCCGGAGCGCATCGATTCCGCCATCCCTTGCCCCAAACGACCCCGCCCGGCACGAAGCCGGGCGGGATGCTGAGGCAAGGGCCGGAAGCCCTGACGGGGTCAGTGCACCGGCTCCTCGGCGAAATCCAGGGTGAGCTTGCCGTCGCTCACCCCCACGTGCACCTCACCTCCACCCACCAGGCGGCCGAACAGCACCTCCTCGGCCAGGGGTTTCTTGATGTGCTCCTGGATCACCCGGGACATGGGGCGGGCCCCCATGCTGGGATCATAACCGTTCTCGGCCAACCAGGCCCGGGCCTCCTCGTCCACCACCAGCACCACCTTCTTCTCGTCCAGCTGGGCCTGGAGCTGGGTGAGGAACTTGTCCACCACGTTGGCAATGGTGACCGCATCCAGGGCCTTGAACTGGATGATGGCATCCAGGCGATTGCGGAACTCGGGGCTGAAGGTGCGCTTGAGCACCTCCATGGCGTCCGAGGAATGATCCTGCGGGGTGAATCCCACGGACCGTCGGCTGGCCACCTCGGCCCCCGCATTGCTCGTCATCACCAGGATCACGTTGCGAAAATCCACCTTGCGGCCGTTGGTATCCGTCAGGGTGCCGTGGTCCATCACCTGCAGCAGCAGGTTGAAGACATCCGGGTGGGCCTTCTCCACCTCATCCAGGAGCAGCACCGCATGGGGCTGCTTGAGGATGGCATCGGTGAGCAGGCCACCCTCGTCGTAGCCCACATAGCCCGGAGGGGCCCCGATGAGCCGGGAGACCGTGTGCCGCTCCATGTACTCGGACATGTCGAAGCGCACCAGCTCGATCCCCAGGATCTGGGCCAGCTGTCGGGTGACCTCGGTCTTGCCCACGCCGGTGGGACCGGCAAAGAGGAAGGACCCGATGGGCTTGTTGGTGTCCGCCAGACCGGAACGGGACATCTTGATCGCCGCCGAAAGGGTCTCGATGGGTTCGTCCTGACCGAAGACCACCATCTTCAGGTTCCGCTCCAGGTTCTTGAGGGTCTCCATGTCGGAGGCGGAGACGCTCTTGGGGGGGATCCGGGCAATCTTGGCAATGATGTTCTCCACATCCTGCACGGAGATGGTCTTCTTGCGCTGACTCACCGGGATCAGGCGCCGGCTGGCCCCGGCCTCGTCGATCACGTCGATGGCCTTGTCGGGCAGGTGGCGGTCGGTGATGTAGCGGCTGGACAGCTCCGCCGCCGCCCGAAGGGCCTTGTTGGTATAGCGAACGTCGTGGTGCGACTCGAAACGGCTCTTGAGACCGCGCAGGATCTCGAAGGTCTCATCCACCGTGGGCTCGTTCACGTCGATCTTCTGGAATCGCCGCGCCAGGGCCCGATCCTTCTCGAAGATGCCCCGGTATTCCTGGTAGGTCGTGGAGCCGATGCACTTGAGTTCGCCCGAGGCCAGCATGGGCTTGATGAGATTGGAGGCGTCCATGACGCCCCCCGATGCGGAGCCCGCGCCGATGATGGTGTGGATCTCGTCGATGAAGAGCACGGACCCGGGCTGCCGTCGCAACTGGCCCAACACCCCTTTCAGGCGCTTCTCGAAGTCCCCCCGGTACTTGGTGCCGGCCACCAGGGCCCCCAGGTCCAGGGCGTAGATGGTGCTGCGCTGCAGTACCTCCGGGACCTCCTCGTCCACGATCTTCTTGGCCAGCCCCTCGGCGATGGCGGTCTTGCCCACGCCGGCCTCCCCCACGAAGAGCGGGTTGTTCTTGCGGCGGCGGCAGAGGATCTGCACCGTCCGCTCCAGTTCATGACCCCGGCCGATGAGGGGGTCGATCTTCCCCTTGCGGGCCTGATCATTGAGGTTGGTGGCATAGCTCTCCAGGGGATTCTTGCGCCCGGACTCCTCCCCCTCCTGGGTTTCACCGGGGCTGCTGGAGGTGGGATCCTCCTCCTGGGACTCGTCGGGCACCTTGGAGATGCCGTGGGAGATGTAATTGACCACATCCAGCCGGGCCAGATCATGCTGACCCAGCAGATAGACGGCGTGGGATTCCTGTTCGCCAAAGATGGCCACCAGCACGTTGGCCCCGGTCACCTCCTTCTTGCCGGAGGACTGCACGTGGAAGACCGCCCGCTGGAGCACACGCTGAAAGCCCAGGGTGGGCTGGGTGTCCCGTGGATCCTTCGCCGGCAGTTTCGGCGTATTGGTATCCACGAACTCCTCGAGCTGCCGGCGCAGGGTCTCCACATTGACCCCGCAGGCCCGCAGGACATTGACGGCCGTCGGGTTGTCCGTGAGGGCGAGCAGCAGATGCTCCACCGTCATGAACTCGTGGCGCTTCTCCCGCGCGGCCTTGAAGGCCATATTCAGTGAAAACTCGAGTTCTTTGTTCAGCATGATCGTACCGCTCTAGGCCTCTTCCATCGTGCACAGCAAGGGATGCTGGTGCTCCCGTGAATAATCGTTGACCTGGGCCACCTTCGTCTCGGCGATATCCCGAGTATAGATGCCACACACCCCCTTGCCCCGGGTATGGACGTGCAGCATGACCCGGGTGGCCTTCTCCCGGTCCATGGCGAAGAAGACCTCCAGGACCTCCACGACGAACTCCATCGGGGTGTAGTCGTCATTCAACAGCACCACCTTATACTGGGGGGGCTGCTTGAGCCTGGGTTTGGCCTCGTCGACGGCGAGTCCGCCGTCATCCGTTCGTTTGGGTTCATCTCCCATGGTCTTTGATCGGTCTGCGCTGGAATCGTTTCACGTCGGGAACCATGCCCGGGAATCCCCCTGCCCTACTGTCTAACACAGCCAGCGCCGCGTGTCCGCAAGCGCCAAGGAAAACCCCGGGATTATTGAGCGGTCGACCCCACGAAAACGCTCCCGTGGGGCCTGAATGCGTGGGCCGGAACCGGTGGAGGGCAGAGGTGCCCCGTCCACCGTCCCCCTTCCATCACCATACGTTACATGTGTTGGATGATGTTTTCCCCGAACCCGGAGCAGGTCAGTTCCTCTGCGCCCTCGATGGCCCGGGCGAAGTCGTAGGTCACCCGGCCGGAGCTGATGGCCCCGCTCAGGCCGCGGACGATGAGATCCGCCGCCTCGAACCAGCCCAGGTGGCGCAGCATCATCTCGGCGGAGAGCACCAGGGAGCCCGGATTCACCTTATCCAGACCGGCATACTTGGGCGCGGTTCCGTGGGTGGCCTCGAACATGGCCACGGTATCGGAGATATTGGCGCCGGGGGCGATGCCGATGCCCCCCACCTGGGCCGCCAGGGCATCGGAGATGTAGTCCCCGTTCAGGTTCAGCGTGGCGATGACGCTGTAGTCGCCGGGGCGCAGCAGGATCTGCTGCAGGAAGTTATCGGCGATCACGTCCTTGATGACGATCTCCTTCCCGGTGCGGGGGTTCTCCATGCGGCACCAGGGCCCGCCATCGATCTCCGTCGCCCCGAACTCCTGCATGGCCAGCTCGTACCCCCAGTTCTTGAAGGCCCCTTCCGTGAACTTCATGATGTTGCCCTTGTGGACCAGGGTCACGGAACTGCGGTCGTTATCGATGGCGTAGTGGATGGCCTTGCGCACCAGGCGCTTGGTGCCCTCCTCGGAGACGGGCTTGATGCCGATGCCGCTGGTCTCGGGGAAGCGGATCTTGGTGACCCCCATCTCGTCCAGCAGGTACCGGATGACCTTCTTCGCCTCGGGGGAGCCCGCGGCCCACTCGATGCCCGCGTAGATGTCCTCGGAGTTCTCCCGGAAGATCACCATGTCGGTGTGCTCCGGTTGCTTCAGGGGGCTGGGGGTGCCGGGGAAATAGCGCACCGGACGCTGACAGACGTACAGGTCCAGCTCCTGGCGCAGGGCCACGTTCAGGGAACGGATGCCACCGCCCACGGGGGTGGTCAGAGGCCCCTTGATGGAGACCACGTAGTCCCGCACCGCCTCCAGGGTCTCCCTGGGCAGCCAGTGATCCCCGCCGTAGACCCGGGTGGCCTTCTCGCCGGCAAAGACCTCCATCCACTGGATGCTGCGCTTGCCCCCATAGGCCTTCTCCACGGCGGCGTCCACCACCCGGTGCATCACCGGGGTGATGTCCACGCCGATGCCGTCCCCCTCGATGTAGGGGATGACGGGATCATCGGGCACGTTCAGCGAACAATCCGCATTGGCGGTGATCCGGGTGCCTTTCGCGGGGACTTTGATGTGCTGGTAGGCCATGTGGGCTCCTGAATGGGCATGAATGAGGTATTCGATGATGCCGGAATTATACACGCCATGAAGGGGGCCGTCGGAGGGCTGCCTCCCACATGGGGTCTCCCGCCCGGATCATGACCGGGCACGCCGCCCCTGCTACCCTCGGGTTCCCTTCTGCACAGGAGCCTCCCCATGGTCTGGACCCCCCGCGTCACCGTCGCCGCCATCGTCGAACGGCAGGGCCGGTTCCTGCTGGTGGAGGAAGAGGCTGATGGACGCCGTGTGCTCAACCAGCCCGCCGGCCACCTGGAGGAGGGGGAGTCCCTGATCCAGGCCACGGTGCGCGAGACCCTGGAGGAGACGGGCCGCGAGTTCACGCCGGATTCCCTGGTGGGGATCTATCGCTGGCGACACCCGCAGAGCGGACTCACCTTCCTGCGCATCGCCATCAGCGGCCCTGTGGGTGAGCGTCTACCCGGCGCCACCCTGGACCCGGACATCCTGGATACCCGCTGGGTCGGACGGGATGCGCTGTCCTGCGATCCCTCCGGTCTGCGCAGCCCGTTGGTGCTGCGCTGCATCGATGACTACCTGGCCGGACAGCGCCATCCCCTGCACCTGCTGATGGACCTGGAGGCCTCCCCATGTGCAGATCCGGGCCCCTGCGGGTAGAATCCCCCTCCGATCCCAATCCTCATCCCTCCCGCATGCCACCAGTCCATGCCCAACGCGTCCTCGTCGGTCTCTCCGGTGGAGTCGACTCCTCGGTGGCCGCCCTGCGCCTGCTGCAGCAGGGCTACCGGGTGGAAGGCCTGTTCATGAAGAACTGGGAGGACGATGACGAACCCGGCTACTGCGCCGCCGCACAGGACCTGGAGGACGCCCGGGCCGTCTGCGAGGACCTGGAGATCCCCCTGCACAAGGTGAATTTCGCCCGGGAGTACTGGGACCGGGTCTTCGCCCATTTCCTGGCGGAATACGGGGCCGGACGCACCCCCAACCCGGACATCCTGTGCAATCGGGAGATCAAGTTCCGGGCCTTCCTGGACTATGCCCTGAAGAAGGGGGCGGACCGGATCGCCACCGGGCATTACGCCCGGGTGCGCCATGACCCCGAAACCGGCTGGCAGCTCCTGCAGGGGGCGGACCCGGGCAAGGACCAGTCCTATTTCCTCCATGCCCTGGGCCAGCGGGCCCTGTCCCGCACCCTCTTCCCCCTGGGGGATCTGCACAAGACCCAGGTGCGGGAGATGGCCGCCCGGGCCGGTTTCGCCAATCACGCCAAGAAGGACAGCACCGGCATCTGCTTCATCGGCGAACGCCGCTTCCGGGACTTCCTGCAGCGCTATCTCCCGGCACGACCGGGGGAGATCGTGGACCTGGAGGGCCGGGTCCTGGGCAGTCATCAGGGCCTGATGTATTACACTCCGGGGCAGCGCCAGGGCCTGGGGATCGGCGGCACGACGGAAGGCGCGGACGCCCCGTGGTATGTGGCGGGCAAGGATCTGGAGCGCAACCGGCTCCTCGTCGTCCAGGGCAGCGACCATCCTGCCCTGCATGCCGACGTCCTCAGTGCCGGGGAGATCCACTGGATCCGCGGCACTCCGGAACCCCGGCCCCTGCGCTGCCAGGCCAAGATCCGCTACCGCCAGCCCCACCAGGACTGCGTGGTGGAATCCGACCCCGATGCACCGGAAGGCGTGCAGGTACGCTTCGCACAGCCCCAGCGGGCCGTGGCCCCGGGGCAGTCGGTGGTGTTCTATCGGGGCGATCGCTGCCTGGGCGGTGGGGTCATCACCGGCCGCAGGACCCTGATCCCCGTTCCGGGCGCCCCTGCGGCACCCTCCTGTTCAACCCCAGAGACGGAAACCCTGCGTGGAAGCCACGAACCGTAATCGCACCCTGGCCCTGGCGGCCATGTCCCAGTCCGCCGTTCTGGTCAAGGAGCTGGCCTGGCACGGCCGCTGTGATCTGGACCCGTTGCAGACCCTGGTCTCCAGCCTCTTCGCCTTCGATGCCCAGAGCCTGGAGGCGGTCTACGGCGGTGTGGACCCCCTGGAGAAAGGGCTGCGCACCCTGGTGGAGCAGATCGAATCCTCCTCGGGCCAGATCGACGGGGAGATCTCCCGGTATCTCATCAGCGTCATGGAACTGCAGCGCAAGCTGATGAAGCAGCCCGACATGATCCAGACCCTGCGTCGGGGCATCGAGGTGGCCCAGAGTCAGAGCGAGGCCTTCGGGACGACCCACGAGAACGTCATGGCCCGCCTCGGACAGACCTATCAGGACACCATCAGCCAGCTGGGACCGCGCATCATCGTCCAGGGTGAGCAGGCCCACCTGTCCAACCCCGACACCGCGGCGCGCATCCGCACGGCGCTGCTGGGCGGCATCCGGGCGGCGGTCCTGTGGCGTCAGGCCGGTGGGTCCCGGTGGCGGCTGATCTTTGGCCGCAACGCCATGGTCCGGGAGGCCCGCGGGATCCTGGATCACATCGTGGACGACTGATGCCTGCCGGGCACCCGTCGGGAACGGCGTGGCGTCTCCCCGAAGGGACGCCCGCCTGAAGAAAGGGCGCCGGACCCGACGGCCCGACGCCCTGCCCTCACCGCCTGCTCAGGGCCTTTTGCTAGGAGGCCGTCTCCACGGGGATGACCTTCCGGGCCGCCCGCTCGTAATCGGGCATGCGGTCGAAGTTCATGTAGCGGTAGACCTCCTGCGCGTGGGTGCCCAGGTCACGGGCGTATTCCAGGTATTCCTCCGGCGTGGGCAGCCGCCCCAGTGCCGCGGCCACCGCCGCCACCTCCGCGGAACCCAGAAAGACATCCGAGCCATCCCCCAGGCGATTGGGGAAGTTGCGCGTGGAGGTGGAGACCACGGTGGTGCCCGGGGCCACCCGGGCCTGATTGCCCATGCACAGCGAGCAGCCGGGCAGCTCCATGCGGGCCCCGGCACGGCCGAAGACCCCGTAGCAGCCCTCCTCCCGGAGCTGATCCTCGTCCATGCGCGTGGGCGGGGTGAGCCACAGACGGGTGGGCAGCCGGCTCCCCTCGAACCGTTCCAGGACCCGCCCGGCGGCCCGGAAGTGACCGATGTTGGTCATGCACGAACCGATGAACACCTCGTCGATCTTCTGACCGGCCACCTCCGACAGCGGGCGGGCATCGTCCGGGTCATTGGGGGCGCAGAGGATGGGCTCTCGGATCTCATCGAGATCGATCTCGATCACCTCCGCGTACCGGGCATCGGCATCGGCCCGCAACAGGCTCGGGTTCTCCAGCCAGTCCTCCATGGCCCCGGCGCGGCGCTCCAGGGTGGTGGCATCCCCGTAGCCGTGGGCGACCATCCAGCGCAGCAGGGTGATGTTGGACCGCAGGTATTCCGCCACCCGCTCCTCGGACAGGGTGATGGTGCAGCCACCGGCGGAGCGCTCGGCGGAGGCATCGGAGAGCTCGAAGGCCTGTTCCACGGTCAGGTCCTCCAGCCCCTCGATCTCCAGGATACGGCCGGAGAAGACGTTCTTCTTGCCCCGCTTCTCCACCGTCAGCAGCCCCTGCTGGATGGCGGCGTGGGGGATGGCGTGCACCAGATCCCGCAGGGTGATCCCCGGCTGGCGCTGCCCCTTGAAGCGCACCAGCACCGATTCGGGCATGTCCAGGGGCATGACCCCGGCGGCGGCGGCAAAGGCGACCAGGCCCGAACCGGCCGGGAAGGAGATCCCCAGGGGGAAGCGGGTATGGGAATCGGCGCCGGTGCCCACGGTGTCCGGCAGCAGCATGCGATTCAGCCAGGAATGGATGATGCCGTCCCCGGGCTGGAGGGCGACCCCGCCCCGCTCGCGGATGAATCCCGGCAGGGTCTTGTGGGTCTCCACGTCCACCGGCGTGGGATAGGCCGCCGTGTGGCAGAAGGACTGCATCACCAGGTCCGCCTGGAAGCCCAGACAGGCCAGGTCCTTGAGCTCATCCCGGGTCATGGGCCCGGTGGTGTCCTGGGAGCCCACCGTGGTCATGCGGGGCTCGCAGTAGGTGCCCGGACGCACCCCGTCCACGCCGCAGGCCCGGCCCACCATCTTCTGGGCCAGGGTGAAGCCCCCGCTGCCCTGCACCGGCTCGGTGCGCACGAAGACCTCCGACGGCCCAAGCCCCAGGGCCTCGCGGGCCCGCCCGGTGAGGCCGCGGCCGATGATCAGGGGGATGCGTCCCCCGGCCCGCACCTCGTCCAGCATGGTGGCGCTGCCCAGCTCGAAGGTGGTGATCACCTCGTCGCCGCCATGGCGACACACCTGGCCCGCATAGGGGTGGATGTCCACCACGTCCCCGGTCTCCAGGGCGGTGACGTCCATCTCGATGGGCAGGGCGCCGGCATCCTCCATGGTGTTGTAGAAGATCGGTGCGATCTTGCCGCCGATGCAGACCCCCCCGAAGCGCTTGTTGGGGATATGGGGATGATCCTCACCGATATACCACAGCACCGAGTTGGTGGCGGACTTGCGCGAGGAACCGGTCCCCATCACGTCCCCCACCAGGGCCACGGGATGGCCCTTCTCCTTGAGCTGGGCGATCTGCGCGGCGGCGTCGGTCACCCCCTGGCGCGGCACCTGGTACATGGCCCGGGCATGGAGGGGGATATCGGGACGGCTCCAGGCCTCCCGGGCCGGGGACAGGTCATCGGTATTGGTCTCCCCGGGCACCTTGAAGACGGTGACGGTCAGCACCTCCGGCACCTTCGGCCGGGAGGTGAACCACTCCGCCTCGGCCCAGGATTTAAGCACCGCCCGGGCATGGGCGTTGCCCCCCTGTGCCTTCTCCGCCACCTGGTCGAAGGCGTCGAACACCAGCAGGGTGTGCTTGAGGGCCCCGGCGGCCGCGGCCCCCAGGGCCTCGTCCTCCAGCAGTTCGATGAGGGGGGCGACGTTGTATCCCCCCTGCATGGTGCCCAGCAGTTCCACCGCGCGGTGGCGGTCGATCAGGGGCGACCGGGCCTCGCCACGGGCCACCTGCGCCAGGAATTCCGCCTTCACGCGGGCGGCCTCGTCCACGCCCGGGGGTACCCGTCGGGTGATGAGTTCCAGCAGGAACGCCTCCTCCCCCTTCGGGGGATTCCTGAGCAATTCCACCAGCTGGGTGGTCATCCCGGCATCGAGCGGCCTGGCCGGTACCCCGAGGGCTTCGCGTTCCCGAACGTGTTCACGATAGGCTTCAAGCACCATTGATCCCCTTATGCAGAAAGACCCCGCGGCGCGGGGAGGGTCATGCGACCTTTTGATCGTTCTATAATTTTGACAAGTTGAGATATTGCGCGGCAGCATTCTAAACCAGCGTGGCAGAGCAGACCACTCGCACGCCGGCGCGCCCCCGCTTGGGGATGCCCTGCCGCAGCCCATCGTCCCCGCATCGGGCGTCCGCCATGCCATACTGCATGTTGGGGGCCCGCGGGACGGGCCCGCCCGGACCTTCACGGGGCACCCCATCCGCCCCACGACCGAGGGAAGCTAGCGCGATGACCGACACGTTCCAGACCCGTTCCCGCATCCAGGTGGAAGACCGGACCTACCACATCCACAGCCTGGCCCCCCTGCGGGACCGCTACGATGTGGACCGTCTGCCCTACGCCCT
This sequence comes from Ectothiorhodospira sp., assembly GCA_046546415.1. GTDB lineage: Bacteria > Pseudomonadota > Gammaproteobacteria > Ectothiorhodospirales > Ectothiorhodospiraceae > Ectothiorhodospira. Next base: position 6,017 of record JBKGXY010000004.1, on the reverse strand, counting down.
CAAGGTGCTCCTGGAGAACCTGCTGCGCAACGAGGACGGCGACAACGTCACCCGCCAGCAGATCGAGGCCCTGCTGAACTGGGACCCCGCCGCCGAACCCAGCCAGGAGATCGCCTTCACCCCGGCCCGGGTGCTGCTGCAGGACTTCACCGGGGTGCCCGCCGTGGTGGATCTGGCGGCCATGCGCGACGCCATGAGCGCCCTGGGCAAGGACCCGAGGCGCATCAACCCCCTGGCCCCGGTGGACCTGGTCATCGACCACTCGGTGATGGTGGACCACTTCAATCAGCGCGACGCCCTGGATCTGAACATCAAGCTGGAATACCACCGCAACCGGGAGCGCTACCAGTTCCTGCGCTGGGGGCAGCGGGCCTTCGAGAACTTCCGGGTGGTGCCCCCGGGCACCGGCATCGTGCACCAGGTGAACCTGGAATACCTGGCGCAGACGGTCTTCGTGCGCGAGGACAACGGCGAGCACCACGCCTATCCCGACACCCTGGTGGGCACCGACTCCCACACCACCATGATCAACGGCCTGGGCGTCCTGGGCTGGGGCGTGGGCGGTATCGAGGCCGAAGCGGCCATGCTGGGCCAGCCCGTGTCCATGCTCATCCCCCAGGTGGTGGGCTTCAAGCTCAGTGGCAAGCTCCCGGAAGGGGCCACCGCCACCGACCTGGTCCTCACCGTCACCCAAATCCTGCGCAAGCAGGGCGTGGTGGGTAAATTCGTGGAGTTCTTCGGCGACGGCCTGGACCACCTCCCCCTGGCGGATCGGGCCACCATCGCCAACATGGCCCCGGAATACGGCGCCACCTGCGGCATCTTCCCCGTGGACAGCGAGACCCTGACCTATCTCAGGCTCTCCGGACGCGACGAGGCACAGGTGGCCCTGGTGGAGGCCTATGCCCGCGAACAGGGCCTGTGGCGCGAGACCGGTGCCCGCCAGGCGGATTACACCGAAATCGTGGAACTGGACCTGGCCAGCATCGTCCCCAGCCTGGCCGGCCCCAAACGGCCGCAGGATCTCATCCCCCTGGATCAGGCGCGCAACAACTTCCTGGACACCCTGGACGAATTCCTCAGGGAGCATCACTCAGCCCCGGAAGGGGACGCGGAGGAACGCTTCGCCGGAGAAGGCGGCCAAGCCGCCCCCGGGGCAGACAACACCCACGAGAAGGGTGCGGTGGATTTCGAGATGGGTGGCGAGAAACACCTGCTCAAGCACGGCGCCGTGGTGATCGCCGCCATCACCTCCTGCACCAACACCTCCAACCCCGCCGTCCTGCTGGCGGCCGGGCTGGTGGCGAAGAAGGCACAGGAGCGGGGACTGCGGCCCAAACCCTGGGTCAAGACCTCCCTGGCCCCCGGGTCCCAGGTGGTGCCCGCCTACCTGGAGAAGGCCGGCCTGATGGACGCCCTGGAGGCCCTGGGGTTCGGCGTGGTGGGCTTTGGCTGCACCACATGCATCGGCAACGCCGGCCCCCTGCCCGAGGCCATCGCCGAGGCCATCCGCAAGGGGGACCTCATGGTGGCCTCCGTGCTCTCCGGCAACCGCAACTTCGAGGGCCGCATCCATGCGGATGTGCGCACCAACTACCTGGCCTCGCCCCCCCTGGTGGTCGCCTATGCACTGGCGGGTACCATGGCCGTGGACCTGTACAAGGATCCGCTGGGCACCGACCCCGCCGGGCAGCCGGTCTTCCTCAAGGACATCTGGCCCAGCCAGGCGGAGATCAACGCCCTCATGCAGGCACACATCTCCTCGCAGATCTTCCGGGAGAAGTACGCCGACGTCTTCCAGGGGGACAGCCACTGGCAGGGCATCGAGATCAACGAATCCGAGCGCTACGACTGGCGGGAATCCACCTACGTCAAGCACCCGCCCTACTTCGAGGGGATGACCCTCACCCCCGACACACCAGCCCCGGTCCAGGGCGCCCGCTGCCTGGTGATGGTGGGGGACTCCATCACCACCGACCACATCTCCCCCGCCGGCGGCATCCACCCCGAGAGCCCCGCGGGCCGCTATCTGCAGGAACACGGCATCGAACCCAGGGAGTTCAACTCCTATGGCTCCCGCCGGGGCAACCACGAGGTGATGATGCGGGGCACCTTCGCCAACGTGCGCCTGCGCAACCGCATGGCCCCGGGCACGGAAGGCGGCTGGACCACCCACCTGCCCGGCGGCGAGGGCATGAGCGTCTTCGACGCCGCCATGCGCTATCAGCAGGAAGGTGTGCCCCTCATCGTCCTCGCCGGCAAGGAATACGGCACCGGTTCCTCACGGGACTGGGCGGCCAAGGGCACCCGCCTTTTGGGCGTGCGCGCCGTGATCGCCGAGAGCTTTGAGCGCATCCACCGTTCCAACCTGGTGGGCTTCGGTGTCCTCCCGCTGCAATTCCAGGAAGGGGAAAGCGTCCAGTCCCTGGGGCTGACGGGCCATGAGCGCTTCGACATCGAGCCCCTGGAGGGGGAACCGAAAACGATCCACATCACCGCCCGGGCCGATGACGGCGACGAGATCCGCTTCACCGCCCGGGTGCGCATCGACACCCCCAATGAGTGGGCCTACTATCGCCACGGCGGCATCCTGCACTACGTGCTGCGGCAACTGGCGGCGGACTCATAAACGAGGCGATGCACGCCGCCGGGATGCAAGACCGGCCCACTCCGTGATCACGGGAAGCCCCCCGCCCCTGCGGGGGGATTGGGAAGCTTTCACGATATGGACAGCCGATACACGATCCCCACCCAGGACGCCCACAGTGGCCTGGTCGTCGCGGAAGACATCATCGACCGCAACGGCCGGCTGCTGATCCCGGCCGGATCGATCCTCCAGGAGAAGCACCTGCGGGTGCTCAAGACCTGGGGGATCGCCCAGCTGCGCGTCCGGGGCGCGGGGACGGAAGACGATCCGCTCCCCCCGCCCGCCCCGGAGACGGGCTCCACGGAGAGCACCGAGGCCCGCGCCCGGGCCGAGGCGGTCCTGCGGGAGGTCTTCCGTCACACGGACCCGGGTCGGGCCCCCATGGATACCCTGTTCCGTCTGGCGGTGGAACGCCTCTCCCGGCGTATGGAACGGCCATGATCCCGGGGATCGTGCAGGATCTCCTCCGCCGCGACCCGGCGCTGGGCACCCTGGCGGATCTCTATCACCGCATCCAGGCCGTCATCGACGATCCCACCAGCTCCCTGGACACCATGGCCCGGATCATCGGCGCGGATCCGGCGCTCAGTGCCCGCCTCCTGCGCATCGCCAACAGCGGCCTCTACCAGTTCCCCTCCCGGGTGGACTCCATCGCCCACGCCATCGGCATCATCGGGACCCAGCAGGTACGCGACCTGGTGCTGGCGGCCACTCTCATCCAGCATTTCCAACGGATCCCCGTCAGCGGCGTGGACATGGCCTCCTTCTGGCGGCACAGCATCGGCTGTGCCCTGCTGGCCCGATCGGTGGCATTCTTCCGACGGGAGGCCAATGTGGAGCGGGCATACGTGGCAGGACTCCTGCATGATATCGGCCGCCTGATCCTCTTCATGCACCTGGAAGACCTGACCACCCGGGTGCTTGAGGCCCGCGACCGGAGTGGCGATCTGCTGTACCGTGTCGAATCCCGGGAGCTGGGTTTCGATCACACCCAGCTGGGGGCCGCCCTGCTGGAGCGGTGGCGCCTTCCCCCGGTCCTCACGGAACCGGTCCGCCACCACCACACCCCGGACGAGGCCCGGCGGTATCCCATGGAGACGGCCATGGTGCACCTGGCGGACAGCATGGCCCATGCCCTGCGGCTGGGCACCAGCGGCGAGCGCTTCGTGCCGCCCGTGGATGAGACCGCATGGCATCGGCTGGCCCTGCCCGAATCCGCCCTCGAGCAGATCGCCGTCCAGACGGACCGGCACTACCAGCAGGCACTGGAAGTGTTTCTGACATGAGAACGGGAGCAGCGACGGAATGACCGCGACAGACAAGGAGCCCAAAGACCCATCCCCCGAATCCGCCTTCCTGAGGGAACGGGTACATCGCCTTGAGGAGGCGGCGCAACGTCACCAGTACGCCCTGGACGTGCTGCTGTCCATCACCACCCTCTTCGGCGATCATGACCAGGATCGGGAGCCCGGCCCCATCCTGGAGAAGGCCCACGACTGCATCGCCCGACTGCTGACCCTGGAAGAGGCCGGTTACTATCTGGTGGACGACGACGCGGACTTCCACCTCCAGTACCACCCCACGGGCCAGGGTGAGGACGGTCTGGCCCGGAAGGTGAGCGACCTCATCGAGGAAGGGACCTTCGCCTGGGCCCTCCATCACAACCGCCCTGTGTGCCTCCCGGCGGAGGACGGGAGCGAAAGCCAGTGGGTGCTGCATGTGATCGCCACCCGCTCCCGCATCCGCGGGATGTTCGCCGGCCGCATCCGGGGGCAGACCCTGCAGCGGGACGACCTGGGCCTGCGGCTGCTCACCCTGCTGCTCTTCCACACGGCCTACGCCCTGGAGAGCGCCTCCCTCTATACCCTCATGAACCGCCAGAGCGAAACCCTCGCACGCCTCTCACGTCGCCAGTCCGAGGCCCTGGCGCATCAGTACAGTCATGACAGCCTCACGGGACTGCCCAACCGCATCCTGTTCGGCGACCGCCTGAACCAGCTCCTGGGTTCCCTGCGGGAACAGGGGGAAAGGGAGACCCATCTGGCGGTGATCCTGATGGATCTGGATCACTTCAAGCGCATCAACGACTCCCTGGGGCATCGTGCCGGCGATCGGCTCCTCCAGACGGTGGCCGGCGACCTGCAGGAACTGCTGACCAACGAGGCCATGGCCACCCAGTACCGTTTCAGGCGTTCGGAGATCACCCTGTCCCGGCTGGGCGGGGATGAATTCGGCATCCTGCTCAACCGTGTGGAGTCCCCGGACCTGGCGGCCCGGGTGGCCCACGGCCTGGTCCGGGCGGTCAACCGGGAATACCAGGTGGACGGCATGGCCGTCCACCTGGCCTGTAGTGCAGGGGTCAGCATCCACCCCCTGGACGGCGAGGACGGCGAGACCCTGATCAAGAACGCGGATGCCGCCCTGAACGAGGCCAAGCGTCAGGGCCGCAACGGGTATCACTTCTACAGGCGGGAGATCAACGCCGAGAGCTACCGGCATCTGGTCCTGGAGAACGAACTGGCCAGGGCCCTCACCGGCAACCAGCTGCAGGTCCACTACCAGCCGCAGATCTGTCTTATTACCGGCCGGGTCCGTGGCGTGGAGGCCCTGCTGCGCTGGGAGCATCCCCAGGAAGGGATGCTCCCCCCCGCCCAGTTCATCCCCATCGCCGAGGAGACGGGGCTCATCGAGGGGCTGGGAGCCTGGGTGATCCACCGGGTCTGCCGGGATCTCCAGCGACTGGAGGCCAGGGGACTTCGGCCGGACTGGGTGGCCGTGAATCTTTCCCCCCGGCAATTCCGCCAGACGGATCTGGTGGAAAGCTACCGGGATGTCCTGCGGCAATGCGACATCCCCCCGCAGTGGATCGAGCTGGAACTCACCGAGAGCACCCTCATGCAGGATGTGGACTCGGCGGTGGACAGCCTGGGGCAACTGCACGACCTGGGCTTCCGCCTGGCCGTGGACGACTTCGGGACCGGCTATTCCTCCCTGAGCCATCTCAAGACCTTTCCCATCCACACCCTCAAGGTGGACCGGACCTTTGTGCGGGATGCCCCGGAAGACCCCAACGATGCCGCCATCGTCACCGCCATCGTGGCCATGGCCAGGGGGCTGGGTCTGGAGGTCATCGCCGAGGGGGTGGAGACGCCGGAACAACTGGCCTTCGTACAGGCCCTGGACTGCGGTCTGGTGCAGGGTTTCTATTACGCTCGTCCCGCCCCCCTGGATACCCTGATCCCCCTTCTGGAGACACCACCCCGGGATCGGCTGCATCCCCCCCATTGAATAGGAACGCCGAGCCCCGGCCCGACATACACAGAGCCTGGCTGGTGCCTGGCGCTCCCAGCGGCCCCACGGAGACGCCGGA
>JBKGXY010000003.1:0-42295 GCA_046546415.1 Ectothiorhodospira sp. | reverse complement strand
GCCGTGCGGTCCGCCGCCCGGGCCCGGGCGCTGAAATGACGGGTGACCGTGCCGGGGGCCGGGGAGAGCGTGGCGGCAATCACCGGCCGCGGGGCCGTGGCCTCCCCGTTTGCTCCGGCAACGGTCTCTTCGGGGTCGCAGCCCGCCACCAGCAGCACCAGGGCGCACAGCAGCGGGCCGCCCAGAAGGCGGCCCGTGGGACGGAAAATCCGGCAGCGGAAGGGCCGGACCCTTTGCGGCCTCTCGGCCGCTCCCGGCCAGGTTCGGGCATCCATCGATCTCGTCTCCATGGGAGGGGAGAATGATTTGACTCACTGACACACCCTGCGGCGGACGCGCCAAGGACACCCGGGGGATGGGCGCGGGGATCCCCCCCGACTCCATCCTCATCCGGCACCGGCAGGCCCTGATCCCCCACCGGGGTCCAGCCTTTAGCGATTCACATCCACCAGGATGCGCCCGTGGGTCTCCCCCGCCAGCATGCGGCGGCTGGCGGCGGGGACCTCCTCCAGGGCGATCTCCTCGCTGACGATCCCCTCCAGGTCGGGCAGGGCCCATTCGCCCCCGAGACGGGCCCAGACCGCGGGCCGGTCCTCCAGGGGATGGTGGGCGGAACTCACCCCAAGCAGCGTCACCCCCCGCAGGATGAAGGGCATCACCGTGGTGCGCAGTTCGGCGCCACCGGTCAGGCCCACGGCGACGATGTTGCCCCGCTCGTCCACGGTGCGGGTCAGCCAGGCCAGGGTCTCGCCCCCCAGGGTATCCACGGCCCCGGCCCAGCGGGCCGTCTCCAGGGGCCGCCAGCCCAGGGGCAGGCCGCGGCGATCCAGCACCTTTACCGCCCCCAGGGAGCGGATCCAGTCGTGCAGGGCGGGCTTGCCGGAGACCGCCACCACCTCGAACCCCTGGGCCGCCAGCAGGCAGACGGTGAGGCTGCCCACGCCGCCACTGGCCCCGGTGACCACCACGGGGCCCATCTGCGGGGTCTGGTGATTGTCCCGCAGCCGCTGCAGGGCCAGGGCGGCGGTGAACCCCGCCGTGCCCAGGATCATGGCGCTGCGGGGATCCATCCCCGAAGGCAGGGGCACCACCCATCCGGCGGGCACGCGGATGCGCCCGGCGAAGCCGCCGTGATGCTCCTCCCCCAGGCCGCAACCGGTGACCAGCACGGCGTCCCCGGGCCGCAGGCCCGACGCCGCCGGGGCGTCGATCACCACCCCGGCGGCATCGATGCCCCCCACCAGGGGGGAGTCCCGCAGCACCCGGCCGCTGCCGGTGATGCCCAGGGCGTCCTTGTAGTTGAGGGCGGAGTAGTGCACCGCCACCTCCACATCCCCCTCCCCCAGCTCCTCCGCCGCCAGGCGGGTGAGCTGGACGCGGCGGCTTCCCGCCACCTCGTCACGGATCATCAGGGCTGGGTAGGTGGCGTCCATCACCTAGAAATGATAGCGCACGGCCGCCGCCAGGATGTGCACATGGCCCTGGATCTCCCCGTCGATCACGGCGCTGCTGGTCATATCCGGGTTGCTTTCAAAGAAATCGGGGGTCAGGTCCAGGGGCTCGCTGGCGATGTCGATGTAGGTGTAGGCCAGGTCCAGGGCCCAGCGGTCCCCGTTGGCGTAGCTGGCCCCCAGGGAGTACCACAGGCGGTCGCCGTCGGGGGTGCGGGTGGTGCGGTAGCCGTCCCGGGTGGGGGTGCGGTCGAACTGCAGGCCGCCCCGCAGGGTCCACTGGCCGTTCAGCTGATACTCGGCCCCCAGGGCCAGGGCCCAGCTGTCGCCGTAGTTCTGTTCCGTGGTGCTGTCCGGGCTGCCGTCGTCGAAACGGATGCGGATCTCGTCGAAGTTGGACCAGTTGAACCACTTGTACTGGGCCATGAGGGTCCAGCGGTCGTTCCATTCGTGGCTCGCCCCCAGGGCCAGGATGTCCGGCAGGTGCAGCGTGGCCTGGCCATCCTTGGTGTACCCGGGGGTGCCCTGCATGGCGGCCAGTCCCGTGGGATAACGCACACTGGCCTCCCCGTCCAGTTCGTGCTCGATGCCCTGGCGGTAGTGGGCCCCCAGGCGGGTGGCCGGGGTGGCCTGCCAGGTCAGGCCCAGGTTGAATCCGAGGTCCCAGCTGTCGGCGTCCAGGCGCTGCTCGCCGTCGGTGGCCACGGTGGGGCCACCGACGGCGGTGGGATCGGGGATGGCGCTCTTGAGGGTGGCCTTGGCCCGCTGGATGTCCAGGCCGCCGCCGATGGAGAGGCGCTCGCTCACACGGTAGGCCAGGCTGGGCTGCAGGTTGAGCACCTTGAGATCGGTCTCGGTGGAATCGTAGCGGGCGAAGAAGTCCTCATCGTAGTCGTTCACCAGGCCGAAGGGGGCGGTGACGCCGAAGCCGATCCAAGTGTCGGCGTTGAGGGGCCGTGCGTAGAACAGGTTGGGCACCGGCGTGGGGTCGTAGGGGTTGCCGCCGGAACCCCCGGTCACCGGGGCGGGGGCACCGCCGGTGCCCGGCGTGGTGACCGTGGAGCCGTCGTTCTCCACCTCCGCCTTGGGCATGAGCAGGTGGGAGGCCAGCTGCAGCTCCGGCCCGGAGAGGTGGGTCATGCCCGCCGGGTTGAAGAAGACGGTGCTGGCGTCCCGGGCCACCGCCGCCTCGCCGGCGAAGGCGCGCCCCAGGCCGCTGACGCTCTGCTCCTGGATGTAGAAACCGGCAGCCCGCACCGGCTCGGCGGCGAACATCCCGCCGGCGGCCAGGACGGCGCAGGCCACGGCCCCGGACAGGGTGTTGCGCGGATGGAAGTTCGGCATGGATTCCCCCTTGGTGCTGCGTTGGTGTTGTTGTGATGTCTGCTCGTTGTGTGGGCCACACGGCGGCTGCGGGCCCCCACCCGCAGCCCCGGGGACCGGCGGATCACTTGCGGTGGTTATGGGCCTCGTACATGGCCTCGATCTGCGGGGCGTAGCGCTCCAGGATGAGCGGACGCCTGAGCTTCATGGTGGGCGTGAGCAGGCCGTTGTCCACCTCCCAGGGGTCCAGCACCGGGGTCAGGCGGCGGATCTGGGCATAGGCGTGGAACGCCTTGAGCTGCCCGGCCACCCGGGCCAGCAGGGCCTTCTCCACCTTGCGGCCGCGAAGGGCTTCGGGATCCTCCGGGTCCAGGGCCAGCTCTTCCGCCAGGCGGTGCCATTCCTCAGGGTTGAGGACCACCAGGGCGCTGAGGAAGGCCCGCCCCTCCCCCACCACCATGGCCTGCTCGAAGAGGGGATCCAGGGTGATGGCCATCTCCATGTCCGCCGGGGGCACCTTCTCGCCGTTGCCCAGCACGAGGATGTCCTTGATGCGGCCGATGATGAAGAGGTGCCCCTGTTCATCGAAGCGGGCCTTGTCCCCGCTGTGCAGCCAGCCCTCGGCGTCCAGGGTGTCGGCGGTGGCCTGCGGGTTGTTCCAGTAGCCCTGCATCACCGAGGGCCCCCGCACCAGCAGCTCCTCCTGGGGCCCGATGCGCACCTCCACCCCCGGCAGGGGCCGGCCCACGCTGGCGGGCAGGTTGTCGTCGGGACGGTTCACACTCACCACGGGGCTGGCCTCGGTCATGCCGAAGCCGTGGTAGACGGGCAGTCCCAGGCCGATGAAGAAGCGGGCGATGGGCGGCGGCAGCGGCGCCCCGCCGCAGACGGCGTAGCGCAGGCGTCCCCCCAGGCGGGCGGTGACCTTGTCCGCCACCAGGCGCTTGAGCAGCGGCCAGAGCAGGACCTTGGGATGCCAGCCGGCCCGCCCCTGTTGGTGCTCGAAGCGGCGCCACCCCACGCCCACGGTGAGGCGGAACAGCAGGCGCTCCAGGGCGGAACGGGACTCCAGGCCGGTGGTGATGCGGCCGTAGATGAGCTCGTAGATACGGGGCACGGAGATGAGCACCGTGGGCCGCAGGTTCAGCAGGTCCTCCGACAGTCCCTGCACGGAGCGGGCGAAGGCCACCTGCGCCCCCACCATCATGGGCATGTAGCAGCCGCCGGTGCGCTCCAGGGTGTGGGACAGGGGCAGGAAGGAGAGGAACAGGTCCTCAGGCCCCATGGGGGCGCACTGCTGGGCGGCGTAGGCGTTCTGCAGGATGTTCTGGTGGGTGAGCATCACCCCCTTGGAACGGCCCGTGGTGCCCGAGGTGTAGACGATGGTGGCCAGGGCGTCCGGGGCCACGTCCCGGATCATGAGTTCGCCGCCCCCATCCGGCGGCGCCCACTCGTCCAGGGCCATCAGGCGCGGCTCCTCGGGGAACTCACCCGGCTCGATGCGCTGCACGGTGACCACCCGCTGCACCGTCTCCAGGCGCTCGCGCACCTCCTGCAGCCGCCGCCACTGCAGGCGCCCACCCAGGACCAGCAGCCGGGCGCCGGCGTCGCCCAGGACATAGGCGATGTTGTCGGGGCGGTCGTCGGTGTACAGCGGCACGGTCACCAGGCCCAGGCCCAGGCAGGCCTGGTCGAAGATCACCCATTCCTGGCAGTTGCGCAGCATCACCGCCACCCGGTCCCCGGGGGACAGCCCCTCCCTCTGCAGGGCCGCCTGCCAGCGGGACACCTCCCGGCCCACCTCCGCCCAGGTCCGCGGGACCCAGGCCCCGCGATCCGGGTCATGCTGGCGATACGCGATCCGATCCGGATTCCTTCTGATCCGTTCCCTCAACAATCCCGCCAGCGTTCCCGCCTCCCCCGGCGTGATGACGTCTTTGGGTTCGCCCATGTGGTCTCCTCTGCCGTGGGGCTCTTCGGCCCCTTGCGCCCATCGTTTTCATGAAGGGATCGGGACGGCACGGTGTTGCCCGGCGGTCCGAAACCCCCTATTTTTGCCAGACTATGACATATTTTCCCAGCCGGGACGCCCCATCGGGATCAAGCGGGTACGCAGGGTGCACCCGGACGATCCGGCCCTCATGGAACGACCATCCGATGAACAGCAGGCATGGGTACCGGTCCAAGACCAGAGGGCACAAGACTGCCCGCAAGCCGACGGGGATACAAGATCCATGACCACAGCAGCCGCACAGCCCATGCATCGGTTCCACGTGCCGGAAACCGCCTGGGTGGAACGCCAGATGCCCCATTACACCGGGGCCGAACGGGAGGCCATCCTCCAGCGCATCCAGGCCCTGCTCAAGGAGCGGGACGCGGCGCTGGTGGCCCACTACTACGTCCACGAGGACCTGCAGAGGCTGGCCGAGGAGACCGGCGGCTGCGTCTCCGACTCCCTGGAGATGGCCCGCTTCGGCCGGGATCACCCCGCCTCCACCCTGGTGGTGGCCGGGGTGCGGTTCATGGGGGAGACGGCCAAGATCCTCAGCCCCGAGAAGCGGGTGCTCATGCCCACCCTGGAGGCGGAATGCTCCCTGGACCTGGGCTGTCCGGCGGATGCCTTCGCCGCCTTCTGCGACGCCCACCCGGACCGGACCGTGGTGGTCTATTCCAACACCTCCGCCGAGGTGAAGGCCCGGGCGGACTACGTGGTCACCTCCAGCATCGCCCAGAGGCTGGTGGCCCATCTGGCCGCCCGGGGGGAGAAGATCCTCTGGGCCCCGGACCGCCATCTGGGCCACTACATCCGCGAGACCACCGGCGCCGACATGGTGCTCTGGGACACCACCTGCGTGGTGCATGACGAATTCCGCGCCCGGGCCCTGGAGGACCTGCGCCGGGAACACCCGGAGGCGGCGGTGCTGGTGCACCCGGAATCCCCGTCCCGGGTCATCGCCCAGGCGGATGCGGTGGGCTCCACCTCCCAGCTCATCCAGGCGGCCCGTGAGCTCCCCCACGAGACCCTGATCGTGGCCACCGACAGCGGCATCTTCTACAAGATGCACCAGGAGGTCCCCCACAAGACCCTGCTGGCGGCCCCCACCGGGGGACGCAGCGCCACCTGCCACAGCTGCGCCCATTGCCCGTGGATGGCCATGAACGGCCTGGGGAACCTGCTGGAGGTGCTGGAGCACGGGGGCAACGAGGTCCACGTGGAGGAATCGGTGCGCCAGGGGGCCCTGCGCTCCACCCAGCGCATGCTGGACTTCGCCCAGGGCCGTCAGACCCCGGTGCTGGGACACGGGGACGCCTGAGCCCCCTCAGCCGAGGCCTTTCAGTAGACCCTGGCCTCCCCCGGGGGGCGGGTCTTGAAGAAGCGCAGGGTCCAGAGGTACTGGGCGGGATCTTCCCGGATCAGGGCCTCCAGGGCGGCGTTCATGCGCGCGGCGTCGGCCACCGGCTCCCCGGTGGGAAAGTCCGCCAGCGGCTGCCCCATGCGCAGTTCATAGCGGTCCTCGCCGGGATGGTAGCGCCCCATGGCCGGGATCACCGGGGCCTCCCCCAGACGCGCCAGTCGGCCCAGGGCCGGGACCGTGGCCTTGGCCACCCCGAAGAAGGGGGCGAAAACCGTATGCGCGGGGCCCAGGTCCTCATCCCCCAGGTAGTAGAACAGCCGTCCCCGTTGCAGATGGCGGATGGCGGGGCGCAGCCCCTCGTGGCGGGCGAACACGATGGCCCCGTACTGGCAACGGCTGCGGGTGTTGATCCAGTCCACCACCGGGTTCTTCATGGGCTTGGCAAAGGAGACGCCGCCCACCTCCAGGCTCAGGCGCAGACCCCCGAAGTCCAGGGCGGGGGCATGGGCGGCGCAGACGATCACGGGTTCGCCCCGGCGCTGGCGTTCCAGCACCCCGCCCCGGTCGTCCAGACGGATCAGGCGCCTGTGGCGCTGCCGGCCACCGAACCAGAGCACCGGGTAGTCCACCAGGCACTGACCGGCGATACGGAAATGGGCCCGGAGCACCCGCTCCCGCCGGACCTCGTCCCATTCGGGGAAGCACAGCCGCAGGTTCACCCGGGCCAGGTGACGCCGGCGCGGCGAGGTGTGCCAGGCCAGCCAGCCCATGAGGCGGCCCAGGCCCCGGGCGACGGGGCGCGGCACCCGGGCCAGCAGGCCGAGGACGGCGACCCCCAGCCAGCTCCCCCAGTGACGGGGATGCAGCAGGGCGGTATCGAAGGATCGCGCCCCGCGGGCGCCGGGGGCGTCGGTGGACGCCTCACTCATGGCCGTCCTCGACCCGGTCCAGTTCCGCCTGCACCCGTTTGCGGAAGACCCGCATCTCCCGGGCCGCCTGGATATCCCCCCGCTCCTCGGCCACCGCGATCCCCTCGTTGTAGGCCTCCATGGCCTCGTGCAGGGCGCCGCTCTCCGCCAGGGCACGCCCCAGGAGCTTCCAGGCGGCGGAATAGCCGGGGTCGTGCCCCACGGCGGCCCGCAGGTGGATGGAGGCCTCCCCGGGGCGGCCGTCATTGAGATAGGCGTTGCCCAGGGAGAAACGAAGCAGCTGGTTGTCCTCACCCTCGGCCAGCATCGCCTCGAAGCGTTCGATATTGGTGATCATCAGTCGTCCGCTTTCCAGAGTGTGTCCCGAGTATACCCCATGGAACCCAATACCCGAGGGGGGCGGCAGGTTATGCCCCGGGACAACGGCTACTGCCGCCAGAAGGCCGGACTGAGCAGGACCAGAACCGTGAAGATCTCCAGACGGCCCATGAGCATGGCCAGGCTGAGCAACCACTTGGCAAAATCCGTGAGATCGCCGTAATCCCCCCCCACCCCGCCCAGCCCCGGACCCAGGTTGTTCATGCAGGCGGCCACGGCGGAGAAGGCGGTCACCTGATCCAGCCCCGTGCCCATCAGGGCCAGGAGGAGGACGACGAACACCGCCACGTAGGCGGCGAAGAAGCCCCAGACCGCGTCCAGGATGCGATCCGGCATGGGCTTGCCGTCCACCTTCACCACGATGCGGGCGCTGGGGTGCACCAGGCGCACCACCTCCCGCTGCCCCTGCTTGAGCAGCAGCAGGAAGCGGATCACCTTGATGCCGCCGCCGGTGGAGGCGGCACAGGCCCCGATGAAGCTGGCCAGCAGCAGCATCACCGGCAGGAATCCCGTCCAAAGATGGAAATCGGCGGTGGTGAAGCCGGTGGTGGTGGCGATGGAGACGGCGTGGAAGACCCCCTGGCGCAGGGCCTCGACCCAGCCCCCGGTGAACGGATGGGTGAGCAGGTAGGCCACGCTCACCGCCGAGAGCAGGGCCAGCAACTTCAGGTAGGTGCGAAACTCCGCGTCCCGCCAGTAGTGGGTGATCCCCAGGCTGCGCCAGGCCAGAAAGTGCAGGCCGAAGTTGACCCCGCCGGCGAGGATGAAGACCACCGCCACCGCCTCCACCCAGGGGCTGTCGAAGTACCCCAGGCTGGCGTCATGGGTGGAGAACCCCCCCAGGGAGACGGTGGAGAAGCTGTGGGCCACGGCGTCGAAGGGCCCCATGCCCGCCAGCCAGTAGCCCCCGGCGCAGGCCAGGGTAAAACCCAGGTAGAGGTACCACAGGGCCTTGGCGGTCTCGGCGATGCGGGGCGTGAGCTTGTTGTCCTTCACCGGGCCGGGCATCTCGGCGCGGTAGAGCTGCATCCCCCCCACACCCAGCATGGGCAGGATGGCCACGGCCAGGACGATGATCCCCATGCCCCCCAGCCACTGCAACTGCTGACGGTAGAACAGCAGCGCCCGGGGCAGGTCATCCAGGCCCGTGAGCACGGTGGCCCCGGTGGTGGTCAGCCCCGACATGGACTCGAACACGGCATCGGTGGCCGAGATCTCCAGGGCCGGATCCAGGTACAGGGGCGTGGCCCCGAAGACCCCCAGCACCAGCCAGAACAGGAGCACCACCAGGAATCCGTCCCGCAGCCGCAGGTCCCGGCGCACCCGGCTCACCGGCAGCCAGATGGCCAGTCCGGCGGCCCAGAGCAGGCCGAAGGCCTCCAGGAAGGCCCACAGGCTGGCCGTCTCGCCGTGGAACCAGGCCACGCCCACGGGAGGCAGCATGGCGGTGGAGAAGACCATCACCAGGAGGCCCAGCAGGCGTTGGACGGCGGTCAGCTGCACGGGATCAGAGGAAGGTGACGCTCACCTGGAACAGGCGCTCCACCTCGGGGACCCGGCGCTTGTCGGTGAGGAACAGGATGACGTGGTCCTCCGGCTCGATGAGGGTCTGTCCATGGGCGATCACCACCTCCTCGCCCCGTACCAGGGCGCCGATGGTGCAGCCCCTGGGCAGGTGGATCTCCTGCACCCGGCGCCCCACCACCCGGGAGGTCTTGCGGTCGCCGTGGGCCACGGCCTCGATGGCCTCGGCGGCGCCGCGGCGCAGGCTGTGCACCGCCACCACGTCCCCCCGGCGCACGTGGGTGAGCAGGGCCCCGATGGTCACCTGCTGGGGCGAGATGGCGATATCGATGACCCCGCTCTGCACCAGCTCCACGTAGCTGGGGCGGTTGATGAGGGACATCACCGTGCGCGCCCCCAGACGCTTGGCCAGCATGGCGGATAGGATGTTGGCCTCGTCGTCGTTGGTGACGGCCACATAGACATCCGTGTTCTCGATGTTCTCCTCCATGAGCAGTTCCTTGTCGGCGGCGTCCCCGCTCAGCACCACCACCTTGTCCAGGTCCTCCGCCAGGGACTGGGCCCGCACCGGGTTCTGCTCGATGAGCTTGACGGAGAAATGCCGCCCCAGGGACTGGGCCAGGCGCTTGCCGATGTTGCCCCCGCCGGCGATCATCAGCCGCCGGTAGGGCTTGTCCAGGCGGCGCAGTTCGCTGGTGACGGCGCGGATGTTCTTGCGGGCGGCGATGAAGAAGACCTCGTCGTCCACCTCGATGACCGTATCCCCCTCGGGGAAGATGGGTTTTTCACGGCGGAAGATGGCCGCCACCCGGGTCTGCACCCCGGGCATGTGGGTGGACAGATGGCGCAGGGCCTTGCCCACCAGCGGACCACCGTGATACGCCCGCACCGCCACCAGGGAGACCCGGCCGTCGGCGAAATCCAGCACCTGCAGGGCCCCGGGGTGCTCGATGAGCCGCTGGATGTAGTTGGTGACCACCTCCTCGGGGCTGATGAGCACATCGATGGGCAGGGACTCGGGGGCGAACAGGGCGGGATAGCCCAGATATTCCAGGCCCCGCACCCGGGCGATCTTGGTGGGGGTGTGGAACAGGGTGTAGGCCACCTGGCAGGCCACCATGTTGGTCTCGTCGGAATTGGTGACGGCGATGATCATGTCCGCGTCCCGGGCCCCGGCGGCGATGAGCACGTCCGGGTGGGAGGCGAAACCGGAGACGGTGCGCAGGTCCAGACGGTCCTGCAGGGCGCGCAGGATCTCGCTGCGGGTGTCCACCACCGTGATGTCGTTGGCCTCGTTGGCCAGGTTGTGGGCCACGGTGCTGCCCACCTGTCCCGCCCCCAGTATCAGTATCTTCATCCGTCACGGGACCTTTTCGGCTCGATACCCAGCGCCCGCAGTTTACGATACAGGTGGGTGCGTTCAAGACCCACACGGGCCGACAGCCGGGTCATGTGACCGTCCACCGCCGCCATCTGGCGCAGCAGATAATCGCGCTCGAAGCGTTCGCGGGCCTCCCGCAGGGGCAACGACAGGTCCGCCTCCGCCGACGGCCGGGGCATCTCCCCGCTCTGCACCACCGGATGACTGGCCAGGGCGGCATCCGCCTCCTCGGCCCCCACCTGCTCCTCGTTGCCCAGGATCAGCAGCCGCTGCACCAGGTTGCGCAGTTCGCGCACGTTCCCCGGCCAGGGGTGACGCCCCAGGCGCTCGCAGGCCCCGGGGCCGAAACGCCGCCGGGGCAACCCCTCCTGCTGGTGCAGGGCCTCCACATGATGGGCCAGGAGCGCGGGAAGATCCTCGATGCGCGCCCGCAGGGGGGGAACGTGCAGGGGCACCCCGTTGAGCTGGTAGTACAGATCCTGGCGGAATCGCCCCGCCGTGACGCGGTTCGCCAGGTCCTCCCGGGTGGCGCCCACCACCCGCACGTCCACCGCGATGGGATCGGATCCCCCCGTGCGCATCATGCGCCCCGTCTCCAGGGCGGTGAGCAGGCGTCCCTGGGTCTGCGGATCCATCTCCGCCACCTCGTCCAGGAACAGCGTGCCCCCCCCCGCCTGTTCCAGCAGACCGTAACGCACGCGATGGCCCTGCTCCTGCCCGAAGAGCTCCAGCACCGCCTCTTCGGCCGTCATGGCCCCCAGGGGCACCTCCACGAAGGGCCGGACGGCCCGGGGGCTGCAGGCGTGCAGATAGCGGGCCAGGGAGCGCTTGCCCACCCCGGGTTCTCCGGTGATGAGCACCCCGGTCTCGTGCCGGGCGATGCGCTCCACCTGGGCACGCAGTCCGCTCATGGCGGCGCTGTCCCCCACCGGCGGGGCATCCGGGCTGAGGCGCCGGCGCAGGCCCCGGTTCTCCCGCTCCAGGCGGTCCGCCTCCAGGGCCCGCTCCACGGTGAGGGTGAGCTTGGCCAGGGAGAGGGGCTTCTCCAGGAAGTCATAGGCCCCCAGGCGGGTGGCCTCCACGGCGCTCTCCACGGTGCCGTGGCCGGACATCATGATCACCGGGCTGGGTTGTCCCCCGGCCTCGAGCCATTCCTTGAGCAGGCCGAGGCCGTCCCCGTCCGGCATCCAGATATCCAGCAGGATCAGATCGAACCGCCGCCGCCGGCGCTGGAGCCGTGCCTCCTCCACGGTGCCCGCCACCGAGACCCGGTAGCCCTCATCCTCCAGGATGTCCCGCACCAGGCTGCGGATATCGGGCTCGTCGTCCACCACCAGGATGTCGCTGTCTTTCATGTCGCCTCCCGGGGGTCTGCCCCGCCGGCGGCCCGGTCCCCGTCGCCGCACAGCGGAAGGTGGATGCCGATGACCGCGCCCCCTTCCGGCCGGTTGCCGGCCCAGACCCGACCGTGATGTTCCTCGATGATCTTCTTGACGATGGCCAGCCCAAGGCCGGTGCCCTTGTGCTTGCCGGTCACATAAGGCTCGAACAGGCGTGCCATCATCTCCTCGTCCAGGCCGTGCCCGTTGTCCATCACCCGGATCTCCACCATCTGGCGCGTCACCTCCTCCACCCGCCGGGTGATGATCTCCAGACGCGCGTCCTCCCGCCCCTCCAGGGCCTCCAGGGCGTTCTTGACCAGGTTGTGCAGCACCTGCCGCAGGCGTCCGGCATCGGCCTGCAGGGGCGGCAGCCCCTGCCCCAGGTCCAGCGCCAGGGTGACCGTGTGGCCCGGCGGGCCATAGAGCCCGGCCACCTCCTCCACCAATTGATTCAGGTCCAGGCGTTCGAGGTTCAGCGCCGGCGGGCGGGCATACTGACTGAAGGCGTTCACCATGGTCTTCATGGCCTCCACCTGATGCACGATGGTGCGCGTGGCCTGTTCCAGGACACGGCATTCATCCGCCCCCAGGTGGGGGCGCAGCTTGCGGTCCAGGCGCTCGGCGGAGAGCTGGATGGGGGTGAGGGGGTTCTTGATCTCATGGGCCAGGCGCCGGGCCACCTCCGCCCAGGCGGCATCCCGCTGGGCCTGCAGCAGGGCGGTGATGTCGTCGAAGACCACCACGGGGCCGCCGCGCAGACCGCTGCCATGGATGAGCCAGACCCCGCGGCACATGAGCACCTTGCGACCGCTGGCGCCAAAGGCGGTCACCTGCTCGCTCCAGGGCTCGGCCTGCTCCTCCAGGCGGGGCCCCAGGGCCTCCCACAGGCGCGCGGCCACGGGGGAATCGGCGGCGATCCGTTCCAGGGCGTGCCCCAGGTGGCGCTCCAGGTCCACCTCCAGGATGCGGGAGGCGGCGGCGTTGGCGGTGCGCAGGGCCAGACGGCGGTCCAGGGCGATGACCCCGGAGGACAGGTTCTGCAGCACCGTCTCCAGGTACATGCGCTGGCTCTCCGCCAGGCGGCGGCTGCGTTCCACCTCGTCCCGGGTGGCCGCCAGGGTGGCGGTCATGGCGTTGAAGGAGCGCACGAGAAAACCCAATTCGTCGTTGCGGCTCACCGGCAGTTTCTTGTGGTATTCCCCCGCCGCAACGGCGCGGGTGCCCTGGGCCAGCTCATGGATGGGGGCCACCAGGCGCCCGGCGGCGTAGATGGCCGCCCAGATGGCGGTCAGCACCGACACCAGCAGGGCCAGGGAGAGGGTGATGGAGAAGCTCTGCTTCAGCGGTGCCCGCAGGTAGGCGAAGGCCTTGTAGTCGGAGAAGGCGTCCTGGACGCTGTCGGCCAGGGTGCCCATGCGCGGCGCCACCGGGTACAGGGCCTGGAGGATCCGGCCATCGTCGGCGGGGGTGCGGCCCGGCACCGGGGTCACCACGCGGATATGCAGTCCGCTGTCACGGACCGGCTCCAGGGCGGCGTAGTCGTTGCCCTGGGACAGGGTCATGAGCACCTCCCCGGCCGGCAGGGCCGGCAGGCGCTGTACCGCCTCGCCGCTGGAGAAGGCGATGATGCGGTTGTTGGCGCCGAACAGGGTCACCTCCTGGGCATCACTGTCCTCGCGCAGATCCTGCAGCCGCAGGGCGGCGAGGGTCTCGGAGACGTCCGCCAGCTCCCGGGCCATCTCGCGGGTCTCGCGGGTGTGCTGGCGCACCCGCAGGTCCAGGGAGATGCGCGACAGCTCCAGGGCATCCTCCAGGGCCTGCTCCACGCGCACGTCGAACCAATTTTCGATCCCCTGCTCCAGGAAGGTGATGGAAAAGTAATAGACGACGATCACCGGCACCAGGGAGAGTCCGGCGAACAGCACCACCAGCTTGAGGGTGAGGCGCGAGCCCGGCTCCATGCGCAGGGCGCTCCGGGTCACCCGCAACAGGTGATGGCCGATGATGCCGGCCAGCAGGACCAGGGCCAGGGCGTTGAGCAGCAGCAGCCAGATATAGAAGCGCTCGAAACGCTCCGAGTTCTGGGCGGCGTCGCTCATGACCCAGAGGGAGGCCAGCAGCGCCAGGAAGATGACGCCCATGGAGAGCAGCCCCAGGGGCAGGCGTCTCAGTCCAGTGGCCATGCGTACCGGTCGCTCTCGGGTTTCCAGTCGGGGATCAGGTAGCCCCGCAGGCGCAGCGGCAGCGGCAGCGCATCCACCCGCAGGGCGGTGCGCAGATGCACCCGGTAATCCGTCCCCGTCTCCAGGAGGGCGGCGTCCAGCAGCGGCAGGGCCTCCACGTCCCCCATGGCCGTCAGGGCCGCTTCCAGGCGGTGAAAGGTGCGCTGCACGCCGGTGTTCAGATGGGTGAGCAGGTAGAGACGGCTGAGGGCATGGTATTGGAGCCGGTAGCCCTGGGTCAGACCGGCCACGGTCTCGTCCCATAGCCAGTTGCGGTCACGGGTGATCTCCACACGCATGTCGAAGGTGAGGCGCACGCCGTTGTGCAGGGCCTCCCGCAGGTTCGCCTCCAGGCGGTAATCGATGCGGGCATCCAGCTGATAGACCCCCTCCACCTGATGGACGTCCGCCCAGAGAACGCGGAAGGCCGGCCCCTCGTCGGCCAGTCCGGCAACGGGGGTACAGAGCAGCAGGCAGGCCAGAAGCACCGCCGCCCCACCCCGCAGTCCACCCTGGATCACTCCACCCTTCAACACCTGATCAGCCGGGCATAGTAGAAGCCGTCCATGCCGTCGGACCCCGCCACCACCTGCCGGCCCGCCCGGCGTGGGCTGCCCCAGGGGGCATCGATGGGGTCCTCGGATGCCGATGGTTCATCTTCAAGGAATCGCACCACGGTGTCATCGTTCTCTTCCGGCAACAGGGAACAGGTGGCATAGAGCAGGATACCCCCCGGTGCCAGGAGGGGCCAGAGGGCCCGCAGCAGGTCCGCCTGGGTGCGGGCCAGGACCGGGATGTCCTCCGGCCGGCGCAGGTGCTTGATATCCGGGTGACGGCGGATGACCCCCGTGGCCGAGCAGGGGGCATCCAGCAGGATGCGTTCGAAGGGGGGCCCCTGGTGCCAGGAACCGGGGCGGGCGGCATCGCCGGCCACGAGGGCCGCGCAGTGACCGCCCCGGGCCAGATTCTCCGTCACCCGCTGGAGGCGCCGCTCGCTGCTGTCCACGGCGGTGAGGTCCAGCCGGCCCGCGGCCCGGTCCAGCAGGTGCAGGGTCTTGCCCCCGGGCGCGGCGCAGGCGTCCAGGACCCGGGCGCCCGGCGGGCAGTCCAGCAGCGGCGCCGCCAACTGGGCGGCGGCGTCCTGCACCGAGCACAGCCCCGCGTCGAATCCCGGCAGGGCGGACACGTCCACGGGCCGCTCCAGGACCAGGGCCGTCTCCACCCGGGGATGGGGCTGGGCGGCGATGCCTGCCCCGGCCAGGCGCGCCCGGTAGTCCGCGACGGGGATGCGGGCCGTGTTCACCCGCAGGGTCATGGGGGGATGGGCGTTCAGGGCCTGACACACCGCCTCGGCCCCATCACCGTAGACCGCCGCCAGGCGGCGGTAGAGCCAGTCCGGCAGGGCATGGCGCACCGCCGGGTCGCGATCCACCTCGTCGGCGCGCGCCCTCCCCTCTCGCTGGGCGCGGCGCAACACCCCATTGATCAGCCCCACGGCCCAGCGCTTGCCCATACCCCGCCCCAGCCCGGCGGTCTCCCGGATCACGGCATGGTCGGGGGTGCTCAGATACAGCAGTTCGAACAGCCCCATGGCCAGTGCACAGGCCACGTCCTGATCCCGGCGCCTGAGGGGCCGTTCCAGCCAGCCGGCGAGGATGGTCTCCAGGCGACGGTGCCAGCGCAGGGTGCCATAGCACAGGGCCTGGGCGAGCCCCCGGTCCCGGGGCGGGAGCGGGGCCAGGATCGGGGGCAGGGCATCGGAGAGGGAACTGCCGTCTTGCAGGACACGCAGCAGGGCCTTCAGGGCGGCTTGACGGGGCGACATGGGATGGGGATTTCCGACGGATGGAGGATTCAGGGGGATGGGGGGCTCAGGCCGCTTCCCCCAGCCGATCCCCCCGCAGCGACCGGCCATTGAGGAATTCGCGGGCCGTCAGTGGCTTGCCGCCGGATAACTGCAGGCGGGTGATGCGCAGTACGCCATCCCCGGTGGCCACGTCGATCCCCTGGGCCCCCTCGGCCACCACCGTCCCCGGCGGGGCGTCGGCATGGGCCTCGGGGGCCACACCGGACATCCACAGGCGCAGGGGGTCTCCGCGCCAGCGGGTCTGCGCCACGGGCCAGGGATTGAAGGCGCGGATGCGCCGGTCCAGCGCCGCGGCCCCCTGGTGCCAGTCCAGCACGGCCTCCGCCTTGTGCAGCTTGTCGGCGTAGGTCACCCGTTCCGGGTCCTGGGGTTCGCCGGCGAGACGCCCGGCGGCCAGGTCGTCCAGGGCGTTCACCAGCAGTTCCGCCCCCTGGTGTGCCAGGGTGTCGTGCAGCGTGCCGGCGGTGTCCCCGGCGGTGATGGGGCAGTGGATCCTGCGCAGCATGTCCCCGGTGTCCAGCCCCTCCGCCATACGCATGAGGGTGATGCCCGTCTCCCGGTCCCCCGCCAGCAGCGCCCGCTGGATGGGGGCGGCCCCGCGCCAGCGGGGCAGCAGGGAGGCATGCAGGTTGACGCAGCCCAGGCGGGGGATCTCCAGTACCGTCCGGGGCAGAATCAGCCCGTAGGCGGCCACCACCATCAGATCCGGCGCATGAGCGCGCAACCGTTCCAGGGTCGCTTCATCCCGCAGGGTGGCGGGCTGTTCCACCGGCAGGTCGCAGGCCAGGGCCTTCTGCTTCACGGGACCGGGGCGCAACCGGCGCCCCCGGCCGGCGGGCCGGTCCGGCTGGGTGTAGACGGCCACCACCTCGTGGCTCGTCTGCAATAGGGCCTCCAGGGCGGGCACGGCGAACTCCGGGGTGCCCGCATACACCACCCGCATCAGACCGCCTCCCGGTGCCGCGCCCGGGTGGAGCGGGGTGCCCCGTCCTGGCGCGCCTGCTTCTCCAGACGCTTGCGGATGCGGTCGCGCTTCAGGGTGGAAAGGTGATCCACGAACAGCCTGCCGTTGAGGTGATCCACCTCGTGCTGGATGCACACCGCCAGCAGACCGGCCGCCTCCAGCTCAAAGGGGCTGCCGTCCCGGTCCAGGGCTCGCAGGCGGATGCGCTCGGCGCGTCGCACCGGTTCGTAGAAACCGGGCACGGACAGGCAGCCCTCGTCCGTCTCCACCAGCCCCTCGTGCTCCAGGATCTCGGGATTGATGAAACAGCGGGGATACAGCCCCTGGCCGGAGCGCTCCTCCGAGCCCTCCCCGGCCACATCCATGACCACCACCCGCTTGTGCACGTTCACCTGCACCGCCGCCAGGCCGATCCCCTCGGAGGCGTACATGGTCTCGAACATGTCGTCCACGAGCCTGCGGATGGCGTCATCCACCACCGGCACTGGCTCGGCCTGGCGCCGCAGTCGTGAATCGGGAAAATGCAGGATATCTAACAATGCCATGACCGCCTGTCCGCTTGATGGGTGGGTTTGTGCCGCGCCAAAACCATTTTCTGCTACATTGTGCTCTCATGCCGGGGTGGCCGGGAAAACGGCCCGAACCGGCATCTCCGCCCGCGACTCCGGACGGGTCGCCTCCGGGGCGGTGGCGCCAAACGCCTCGAGGGGAAACGATGTCCGCTCCATTGCCGCTGTGTATCGGGCCCGTCGCGTCTATTGTGACGCTTATTCTAGCGCTCCTGACCGCCGGATGTGCCACCGCGCCGCAGGACCCGACTCCGGCAGAGCCCCCCCGGGCACTGGAAACCGCCCCTGCACCGCCCGCCGACGCCCCCCCTGAGGAGGCACCACAGGCAAAGATCAGGGACACCGCCCCCGAGCGTTACGTGGTGCGCCCCGGAGACACCCTATGGGACATCTCCCGCACCTTCCTGGAAGACCCCTGGTACTGGCCCGAGATCTGGGTGGACAACCCGCAGATCGAGAACCCGCATCTCATCTACCCCGGTGACGTGATCTCCCTCCAGTACGTGAACGGCCGCCCAAGGCTGACGGTGGATGGCGGCCCACGGGTGCGGCCCACCGTGAAGCTCTCCCCCCGGGTGCGTGCCGAACCCCTGCCCCCCTCGCTGGACACCCCCATCCAGGCCCTGCAGCAGTTCCTGGTCCGCCCAAGGGTTGTGACCGAGCAGCAGATGGAAGATTCCGCCTATCTGCTGGCCTCCCGGGAGGAGCGCATGATCTTCGGGGCCAACGACCGCCTCTACGCCCGCCGCCTGGAGGGAGATCCGGTGGGTGCCCGTTATCATGTCTTCCGCCCCGGTGGCGAGCTGCGGGACCCGAAAACCGATGAACTGCTGGGCTTCGAGGCCATCCCCGTGGCAGACGCCGAGCTGGTGCGCCAGGGGGACCCGGCCACCGTCGTCCTCACGCGCAGCGACCGGGAGACCCTGGTGGGGGACCGCCTGCTGCCCCAGGACGACGCCGAGCAGGACTTCCTCTTCACCCCGCGGCCCCCGGATCCCGACGCCCGCGGCCAGGTCATCTCCCTCTTCGATGCCATCAGCCGCATCGCCCGCTTCCAGGTGGCGGTGATCAACCTGGGCGAGCGCGAGGGGATCGAACAGGGCCAGGTCTTCGCCGCCTACCAGGCGGGGCGGACCGTGCGCGACCGCTTCGCCGGCGACGGGGAAAGGGTGACCCTGCCGGACGAGCGGGTGGGCCTGCTCATGGTCTTTCGCACCTTCGAAAAGGTGAGCTACGCCCTGGTGGTGGAATCCACCCACCCCATCGGCAAGGGCTACGCCGTGCGCCATCCCTGAGCCTTGCAAGCCCCGCGCGATCCCCTCATCCCCTGGCTGCACCTCTGGCACACGCCGGGCGTGGGGCCGGCGGTCTTCCGGCGGCTGACCGAGACCCATGGCAGCCCCGAAGCCGCCCTGGAGGCCGGCCCCACCGCCTGGCGGGAACAGGGCCTGGACGATGCCGCCGTGGACTTCCTCAAAGGTCCCACGCCCGAAGGGGTGCTTCGGGATCTGCAATGGGCCGAGGCCCCCGGACGGCACATCCTCACCCTGGAGGACCCCCGCTACCCCCCGCGCCTGCGGGTCATCCCCGGGGCGCCACCGGTGCTCTATGTGGTGGGCGACCCCCAGGTCCTGCACTGGCCCATGCTGGCGGTGGTGGGCAGCCGCCATCCCACCCCCGGGGGCCGGGACACCGCCACCGCCTTCAGCGCCCATCTGGCCCGGTCCGGGCTGGTGATCGCCAGCGGCCTGGCCCAGGGCATCGATGCGGCCGCCCATGCCGGCGCCCTGGAGGGGCACGGGCTCACCGTGGCGGTGACGGGTACCGGACCCGATCGGGTCTATCCCGCCACCCATCGGGATCTGGCCCGTCGCATCGCCGCCGAGGGGGCCCTTGTCACGGAACTGCCCGCGGGCACCCCGGTGCGCCGGGAGCACTTCCCCCGGCGCAACCGCATCCTGGCGGGGCTGGCGGTGGGTACCCTGGTGGTGGAAGCGGCCCAGCGCAGCGGCTCCCTCATCACCGCGCGCCTCGCCGGGGAGCAGGGCCGGGAGGTCTTCGCCATCCCCGGCTCCATCCATAACCCCATGGCCCGGGGCTGCCACCGCCTGATCCGCCAGGGGGCCAAGCTGGTGGAGACCGCCGACGACATCCTGGAGGAACTGGGCCCCCAGATCTTCGTCCCATCCGGGACAAGCACCCCGACGCGGGAGGCATCCCCCGCACCGGCCGTGCCGGCTGCGGAGGGGGTGGATCCGGAGCACACCGCCCTGCTGGAGGCCATGGGCCACGACCCCGTGGCGGTGGACCAGCTGGTGGAGCGCACTGGATTGACCGCCGGTGCGGTTTCCTCCATGCTGCTTCTCATGGAGTTGCGCGGCCAGGTGGCCTCCCTGTCCGGTGGTCGTTACGTCCGCCTGCAGCCGGAACACGAGACATGAAAGAGAATGTGCTAGACGTATTGATGTATCTGTTCGAGAACTACATCGACGACGATACCGAACTGGAGCCGGACCGGGAGCAACTCCAGGACCTGTTGCTGGACGCCGGTTTCCCCGTGGCGGAGATCCACAAGGCCTTCGACTGGCTGGAGAACCTGGCCAGCCAGGACCCCTCCCTGAAGGATCTGCGCACCGACTCGGCCCTGCGCGTCTACACCGACCGGGAGATGGGCCGCATGGATGCCCGCAGCCGCGGTTTCCTCCTGTTCCTGGAACAGAACGGCGTGCTCGGCCCCTCCACGCGCGAACTGGTCATCAGCCGTGTCATGGAGCTGGACACCGAGGAGATCGGCCTGGACGAACTCAAGTGGATCACCCTCATGGTGCTCTTCAATCAGCCGGGTCAGGAGGCCGCCTACACCTGGCTGGAGAACATGATGTTCGATCACCCACCGGAGTACCTGCACTGAGTTCCCCCCACAGCACACGGGCAGCCGGGCCATGAGCAAGCACCTGGTCATCGTCGAATCCCCCGCCAAGGCCAAGACCATCGAGAAATACCTCGGAAAGGATTTCGAGGTGATGGCCTCGTACGGCCACGTGCGCGACCTCCTGCCCAAGGAGGGGGCCGTGGAACCGGACAACGGCTTCCACATGAACTATCAGGTGATCGACCGCAACGAGAAGCATGTGGAGCGCATCGCCCGGGCCCTGAAGAAGGCCGATTCCCTGATCCTGGCCACGGACCCCGACCGTGATGGGGAGGCCATCTCCTGGCACCTGTACGAACTGCTGCGCGAGCGCGGACTGCTGGAAGCAAAGGAGACCCAGCGCGTGGTCTTCCACGAGATTACCCAGCGGGCCGTCCAGGAGGCCATCGCCCATCCCCGGGGGCTCTCCCAGGAACTGATCAACGCCCAGCAGGCGCGGCGCGCCCTGGACTACCTGGTGGGCTTCAACCTCTCCCCCCTGCTGTGGAAGAAGATCAAGCGCGGGCTCTCCGCGGGCCGGGTACAGAGTCCCGCCCTGCGCATGATCGTGGAGCGGGAGCAGGAGATCGAACGCTTCGTCAGCCGCGAGTACTGGACCCTGGACGCCCTTGCGGCCAAGCAGGACGACGCCTTCACCGCCCGCCTCCAGGTGCTGGGCGGACACAAGCTGGACCAGTTCGACATCGCCACCGAGACGGACGCCGAGAAGGCCCGCCGCACCCTGCTGGACGCCGCCGACGGACGGCTGCGGGTGGCCCGGGTGGAGAAGAAACAACGCCGCCGCAACCCGGCGCCGCCCTTCACCACCTCCACCCTGCAGCAGGAGGCCTCGCGCAAGCTGGGCTTCTCCGCCAGCCGCACCATGCGCGTGGCACAGCAGCTCTATGAGGGCATCGACCTGGGCACGGGCCCCATCGGCCTGATCACCTACATGCGCACCGACTCCGTCACCCTGGCCAACGAGGCCATCCAGGAGATCCGGGGGCTGATCGCCGAGCGCTACGGGAAAGCCAAGCTGCCCGATGGCCCCCGTACCTACAAGACCAAGTCCAAGAACGCCCAGGAGGCCCACGAGGCCATCCGTCCCACCTCGGCACAGCGCCTGCCCGAGGAACTCCGGGGACACCTCTCCCAGGACCAGCAGCGCCTCTATGAACTGGTCTGGAAGCGCACCGTGGCCTGCCAGATGATCCATGCCACCCTGGACACCGTGGCGGCGGACCTGGAGGCCGGAGACCCTGGACATGTCTTCCGGGCCACCGGCTCCTCGGTGCGCGACCCGGGGTTCATGGCCGTCTACCGGGAGGACCAGGACGACGCCAAGGTGGAGAGCGACGAGCGCCTGCTTCCGGAACTGACCGAGGGCGAGGCGGTGACCCTGAACGAGGTCCAGGCGGACCAGCACTTCACCGAGCCGCCGCCCCGCTACTCCGAGGCCAGCCTGGTGAAGGCCCTGGAGGAACACGGCATCGGCCGCCCCTCCACCTACGCCTCCATCATCAGCACCCTGCTGCAGCGGGAATACGCGGAGCTGGAGAACCGGCGCTTCGTGCCCACGGACATCGGCCGCATCGTCAACAACTTCCTCACGCAGCACTTCACCCGCTACGTGGACTACGACTTCACCGCGCGGCTGGAGGATGAACTGGATGAGATCTCCCGGGGGGAGAAGGACTGGATCCCCGTCATGGAAGGCTTCTGGCAGCGTTTCTCGGAACAGGTCAAGGACAAGGAGACCTCGGTGACCCGCGAGGAGGCGGTCCAGGCCCGGGAGATCGGCACCGATCCCAAGTCCGGCCGGCCGGTCTCCGTGCGTATGGGGCGTTATGGCCCCTTCGTGCAGATCGGCACCAAGGACGACGAGGAGAAGCCCCGCTTCGCCGGCCTGCGCCCCGGCCAGAAGATGGACGGCATCACCCTGGACGAGGCCCTGGCCCTGTTCAAGCTGCCCCGTGAACTGGGCGAGACCCCGGAGGGGGAACCGGTTTCGGTGAACATCGGCCGTTTCGGCCCTTACGTGAAGTTCGCCAGCCGCTACGCATCCCTGGGCAAGGAAGACGACCCCTACACCATCGAACTCCCCCGGGCACTGGAACTGGTGGCCGAGCGCAAGCGCATCGATGCCGAGCGCTTCATCAAGTCCTTCGAGGACGAGGGCATCCAGGTGCTCAACGGCCGCTACGGCCCCTACATCACCGATGGCAGCAAGAATGCCCGGGTGCCCAAGGACCGGGACCCCAAGGGTCTGACCCTGGAGGAATGCCGGGAGCTCCTGGCCGCCGCCCCCGAGAAGAAGGGACGGGGTCGCAGGGGGGCCGCCGCGAAGAAGACCGCCAAGACCCCGGCCAAGGATACGGGCAAGGCCACCGGGAACAAGGCTGCGGGGAAGGACACCGGGAAGCAGAAGACCGCCACCGGCAGGACCACCAAGGCCACCGGCTCCGCCTCCAAATCAGCCAGCACATCCACCAGTAAAACGGGCACCGGGACCCGGGCCGGAGCGGCCAAGGGCAAGACCACCGGAACGGCCGCTGCAAAGAAAAAGGAAGGCAAAACAGCGGCCAGGTCCGCCACCGGCCGGGGTGCCGGCGTCTCGCGGTGACCCCCCGCATGACCCGCCCCCGGGCCATGCGCCCGGAAGCGGTGGCCGCTGTGATCCGCTCGGGCGGCGTGGTGGCCTACCCCACCGAAGCGGTCTTCGGCCTGGGCTGTGACCCCCGGAATCCAGGGGCGGTGCGCCGGTTGCTGCATATCAAGGCCCGCCCCGAGCACAAGGGGCTGATCCTCGTGGCCGCCGATTTCCGGCAGCTCACCCCCTTCCTCGCCCCCGTCCCCGACGCCCTCCGGGACCGGGCCCTGGCCACCTGGCCGGGCCCGGTCACCTGGCTCTGGCCCGCGGCCCCGGAGACCCCCGGCTGGCTCACGGGGAGCCATCCCAGCCTGGCGGTGCGGGTCACCGGCCACCCCATGACGGCGGCCCTCTGCCGCCACGCCGGCACCCCCCTGGTCTCCACCAGCGCCAACCGGGCCGGCCACCCGCCATCCCGGGAGGCCGGGACCGTGGACCACCACCTGGGCCGCGCCCTGGACCTGATCCTGGAGGGGGCCACCGGCGGGCGGGAACGGCCCAGTGAGATCCGGGACCTGGCCACCGGCAAGGTCCTGCGTCCCGGACGCTAGCGGATGATGCACGACACCCCCGACCTGGAAGCGGTGCTGGATTACCTGCAGACCCTGCAGGACCGCCTCTGTGAGGCCCTGGCGGCGGAGGATCCCGAAGGGCGATGGCGGGATGACCCCTGGACCCGGGACGGGGGCGGCGGCGGCCGCAGTCGGGTGCGCCGGGGAGGCCGGGTCTTCGAACAGGTCGGGGTCAACTTCTCCCATGTGATCGGTGACGCCCTGCCTGCCACCGCCAGCGCCCGCCACCCGGAACTGGCCGGATGCGGCTTCCATGCGGCCGGGGTCTCCCTGGTGGCGCATCCCCTGAACCCCCATGTCCCCGCTTCCCACGCCAACGTGCGCTTCTTCATCGCCCAAAAGCCGGGGGGAGGGACTCCGGTCTGGTGGTTCGGGGGCGGCATGGAC
This sequence comes from Ectothiorhodospira sp., assembly GCA_046546415.1. Classification (GTDB taxonomy): domain Bacteria; phylum Pseudomonadota; class Gammaproteobacteria; order Ectothiorhodospirales; family Ectothiorhodospiraceae; genus Ectothiorhodospira. The sequence continues at coordinate 18,429 of JBKGXY010000003.1, read as the reverse complement.
CTCACCCCCTGCTACGGTGTGGAGGCAGACTGCATCCATTGGCATACCCGGGCCCGGGACCTCTGCACCCCCTTCGGTGAGGCGGTCTATCCCCGTTTCAAGGCCTGGTGCGACCGTTATTTCTTCCTGCCCCACCGGAACGAGTCCCGGGGGATCGGCGGGCTGTTCTTCGATGATCTCAACGAATGGGGTTTCAAGCGCTGCTTCGCATTCGTGCGCCGGGTGGGCGATGGTTATCCGCAGGCCTACCTGCCCATCGTCCGGCGCCGCAGGGACACCCCGTACACCCCGGCCCAGCGGGACTTCCAGCTCTACCGCCGGGGACGCTACGTGGAGTTCAACCTGCTCCAGGACCGGGGAACGCGCTTCGGCCTGCAGTCCGGGGGGCGCACGGAATCCATCCTCATGTCCATGCCCCCGCTGGTGCGCTGGGAATACGGCCACCACAGTCCGCCGGGCTCCCCGGAGGCGGAGCTGGTGGAACGCTTTCTCACCCCGCGGGACTGGGTCTGAGCCCCGCGCGCAGGATCAATCCTCAGGCGGCTCCACATCCGCATACTCGTTGAACACCGTTTCGTTGCGGGCGTCCACCTCAAAGAGCCGCACCGGATACCCCCAGAGGAGGGCCAGGTGACGCAGCACCCTGTGGGCATCCCTCTCCGCCAGGAGGCGGCCGTCCTGGGTGCGGTGCTCCAGGATCAACCGGCGATCCCCGGCCAGGTCCACATCCACCACCTGGATATCCGGCTCGTGGCGGGCCAGGTCATACTGGGCGGAGAGGGCGCGGCGCACCTCCCGGTAACCGGCGTCGTCGTGGATGGCATCCACCGTCAGGTGCGGCTCCCGGGCGTCGTCCCGCAGGGCGAACAGGCGCAGGTCCCGCATCACCTTCGGCCCCAGGAACTGCAGGATGAAGCTTTCGTCCCGGTATTCCGCCCAGGCGTGCTTCCACACCGAGAGGAAGTCCCCGCTGCCGGCGATGTCCGGGAACCAGCGCCGGTCCTCCTCGGTGGGGTCGAGGGCGATGCGCTTGAGGTCCTGCAGGATGTGGAACCCCAGGGCGTAGGGGTTGATCCCCGAGAAACGGGGGTCATCGTACCCGGGCTGGAAGACCACGTTGGTGTGGTGATGCAGAAACTCCATGAAGGCCCCGTCGGTGAGCCGTCCGGTCTCGTGCAGGCGGGTCATGATGTGGTAGTGCACCGCAGTGGCGCAGCCCTCGTTCATCACCTTGGTCTGCTTCTGGGGGTAGAAGTACTGGGACACCATGCGCACGATGCGCAGGATCTCACGCTGCCAGTGCTCCAGTTTCGGGGCGCGCTTCTCCAGGAAATACAGCAGGTTCTCCTCGGGCAGGCCCAGGGCCTGACTTCGGGCATCGGAGTCGGAATCCTCCGCCTCCTCCGCCGCCTGCCGGGGCAATGTCCGCCAGAGGTCGTTGAAGGTCTGTTCCTCGTGGCGCACCCGGTTGCGGCGGCGGTCCATCTCTTCCTGCAGGTTCAGGGGCTGGCGCCGGGGATAGCGGTGCACGCCGTGGGTCATGAGGGCATGGGCCGCGTCCAGGACCCGCTCCACCTCACGCTGGCCGTAACGCTCCTCGCATCGGGCCACGTAGCCCTTGGCGAAGTTCAGATAGTCCAGGATGGACTCGGCATCGGTCCAGTTACGGAACAGCTGGTTGTTCTTGAAGAAGTGGCTGTGGCCGAAGGCGGCGTGGGCCATGACCAGGGTCTGCAGGGTCATGGTGTTCTCTTCCATGATGTAGCACAGGCAGGGGTTGGAGTTGATGACGATCTCGTAGGCCAGGCCCGTCATCCCCTTGCGGTAGTACATCTCGTCCCGGGCGAAGTGCTTCCCGAAGGACCAGTGCCGGTAGAACACCGGCATGCCCATGGAGGCATAGGCGTCCAGCATCTGCTCGGAGCTGATGATCTCCACCTGGCCGGGGTAGGGGTCCAGCCCCATCTCGCCCACGGCCACCGCCTCGATGGCGTCGTAGGCCTTCTTGATGAGTGGATAGTCCCAGTCTGCGCCGGTATAGAGCGGCGGGGCCTTCTCGAGGGGATGGGTCGTCATGCGGGCTCCTCCTGGGGCACGGGGCGGATGCACACCATCACCGCTTGAGTTCCACCGGGGTGAACAGATCGCGGAACACCGGAAAGATGTCCGCCCGCTTGCGCACCCGGCGCATGGCCATGGGGCGTCCGGCCTTCACCAGACGCTCGTACACCTGCCACAGGTCGGTGGTCATGTCCCAGCCCCGCTCCTCCGCCACCTCGATGTAGGCGAAGTAGCGGCACAGGGGCAGGATGACCGACTCCATCTGCTCCACCACCGTCGGGTTGTCGGCGGGGGTGTTGTCGCCGTCGGAGGCCTGGGCGGCGTAGATGTTCCATTCCCCCGGGTCGTAGCGATCGCGCACCACCCGCTGCATCACCTCCAGGGCCGGGGACACCAGGGTCCCCCCCGTCTCGCGGGAATAGAAGAAGGTGTCCTCGTCCACCTCCTGGGCGATGTGGGTGTGGCGGATGAAGACGATGTCCACATGCCGGTAGCGGCGCTGCAGGAAGAGATACAGCAGCATGAAGAAGCGCTTGGCCAGATCCTTCATGTCCTCGGTCATGGAGCCGGAGACGTCCATGAGGCAGAACATCACCGCCTGGGTGATGGGCCGGGGCACCGGGGTGAAGCGGTTATAGCGCAGGTCCACCGGGTCGATGTAGGGGATGGCCCGGGTGCGGCGGGTGAGCGCCTCGCGCTGGCCGATGAGTTCGCGCAGGCGTTCCGGGTCCCGCCCGGAGCGCTCCAGGCGGTCGATCTCCTCGTCCAGGGCGCGGGTCTCCTCCCGGCGTGGACGTCGCAGGGCCAGCCGCCGGGAAAGGGAGTTGCGCATGGTGCGGGTCAGGTTGAGGTTGGACGGGGAGCCGCTCACCGAGTAGCCGGCCCGCTGCAGCCCCTTCTCCTCCAGGCGGCTGAGCTGGGTACGCACCAGGTCCGGCAGTTCCAGGTTCTCGAAGAACAGATCCAGGAACTCGTCCCGGCTCACGGTGAACTGGAAGGCATCCTCCCCCTCCCCGTCGGCGCTCGCGCCGCGACCGCCTCCCCCGCCCTCCTCGGGCCGGGGGATGGTGTCCCCTGCCACGTACTCGTGGTTGCCCGGCAGGACGTGGTCGCGCACCCCCCGGCCACTCCCCTTGCGGAAGCTGGGTTCCTGCAGGCCGTCGGCGGGGATGCGGATCTCCTCCCCGCCCTGGCCGATGTCGGCCACCCGGCGCCGGGACGAGACATCCCGCACCGCGTCCAGGATCTGGCGGCGGGCGCGTCCGATGAAGCGCTGGCGGTTGGCCAGGCTCTTGTCCTTGGGGTTGAGCCGTCGGTCGATGATATGGACCACGGGGACCGTTCCTCCCGCAGTACGGGCGCTTCAGCCCGCCTGCTTGACTCGCATGTACCATTCCACCAGACGGCGGACCTGGCGTTCGGTGTAGCCGCGACCCACCATGCGCTGCACGAAGTCATTGTGCTTGCGCTCCAGCTCGGAATCGCTCTTGGCCCCGAAACTGATGACCGGCAGCAGGTCCTCCACCTGGCTGAACATGCGCTTCTCGATCACCTCGCGGATCTTCTCGTAGGACGTCCAGGAGGGCATCTGCCCGCCCTGGGCCGCCCGCGCCCGCAGGGCGAACTTGACCACCTCGTTGCGGAAGTCCTTGGGGTTGGCGATGCCCGCGGCCTTCTCGATCTTGGTGAGTTCCTGATTCAGGGCCTGGCGGTCCAGAAGCTGGCCGGTATCCGGGTCCTTGAAGTCGTTGTCCTCGATCCAGGCATCGGCATAGGCCACGTAGCGCTCGAACAGGTTCTGGCCGAAGTCGCTGTAGGACTCCAGATAGGCCTTCTGGATCTCGTTGCCGATGAAGTCCGCGTAGCGCGGGGCCAGCTCCGCCTTGATGAACTCCAGGTAACGGCGCTCCGTCTCCTCCGGGAACTGCTGCCGGCGGATGGACTGCTCCAGCATGTAGAGCAGGTGCACGGGGTCGGCGGCCACCTCCCGGGTGTCGTAGTTGAAGGTCTCGGAGAGGACCTTGAAGGCGAAGCGGGTGGAGATCCCGTCCATGCCCTCGTCCACCCCGGCCATGTCCCGGTATTCCTGCATGGACTTGGCCTTGGGATCGGTGTCCTTCAGGCTCTCGCCGTTGTAGACCCGCATCTTGGAGTAGAGGTTGGAGTTCTCGTGCTCTCGCAGGCGGGTGAGCACGGAGAACTTGGCCAGCATGTCCAGGGTGGCCGGGGCACAGGGGGCCTCGGCCAGTTCACTGGACTGGATGAGCTTCTCGTAGATGTGCTGTTCCTCATCCACCCGCAGGCAGTAGGGCACCTTCACCACGGAGATGCGGTCGATGAAGGCCTCGTTGTTCTTGTTGTTGCGGAAGGTCTGCCATTCCGCCTCGTTGGAGTGGGCCATGATGATCCCCTGGAAGGGGATGGCGCCGATGTTCTCCGTGCCCACGTAGTTGCCCTCCTGGGTGGCCGTGAGCAGGGGGTGCAGCATCTTGATGGGCGCCTTGAACATCTCCACGAACTCCAGGATGCCCTGGTTGGCGCGGTTCAGCCCGCCGGAATAGCTGTAGGCGTCGGTATCGTGCTGGCTGTAGAGTTCCAGCTTGCGGATGTCCACCTTGCCCACCAGGGAGGAGATGTCCTGGTTGTTCTCGTCCCCGGGTTCGGTCTTGGAGACGGCGATCTGCCGCAGACGGGAAGGGTACAGGCGCACCACCGTGAAACGGGAGAGATCACCGCCGAACTCGTCCAGACGCTTCACCGCCCAGGGGGACATGAGCCCCGTCAGGCGACGCCTGGGGACACCGAAGCGCTGTTCCAGATCCTCGCTCATGGCCGGGTCGAACAGCCCCAGGGGGCTTTCGAACACCGGGGAGATCTCGTCCCCCGCCTTGAGCACGTAGATGGGATGCTTCTCCATCAGGGCCTTGAGCCGCTCCGCCAGGGACGACTTGCCGCCCCCCACGGGCCCCAGCAGGTAGAGGATCTGCTTGCGCTCCTCCAGGCCCTGGGCCGCGTAGCGGAAGAACCCGACGATCCGCTCGATGGTCTCCTCCATCCCGTAGAAGTCCTCGAAGGCGGGATAGACCTTGATGGTGCGGTTCATGAAGATGCGGCCCAGCCGCTCATCCCTGGCGGTATCCAGCACCCGGGGCTCGCCGATGGCGGCCACCAGGCGCTCGGCCGCGGTGGCGTAACGCATGGGATCGTCCCGGCATCCCTCCAGGAATTCCCCCAGGGACATCTCGGCCTCCTGCCGCTTCTGATAGGCACGGGCGTACTGTGCGATCGTGGCTTCTGCCGAATCCATCGTAATCACCCCCTCGTTGGCGTCCGATGTGGCCGCCGCCCAACGGACAGGCAGCCGGATGTTGTCGCACCCGATCCACCGGGCTGCCGCGTTATGCACACGTCCTGGTTCAATGACAGCCTGGATGGACGATCGGGCGGGGCCACCGGGACGGTCCAAAGGCTGTCCGGCGGCATGTCTGTACTTTGGACGTTGCTCCGGGCAGCCAGTTCCTGCCCCGCACCCGGTCCCCGTCACGGCGACCCTGCGGCATTGGGTGTACTTCGAGCATAGTACAAGCGAATGGAGGCGAATCCGGGACGGGGGGACGACAGACCCTGCCCGGGGGTATCATGGACCACATCACCGAGCCGAGGACATTCCCCGGAACGACCCGAAAGAGATACCCCATGGAACCCAAAGACCGGACCCGCAACGAGGCCTACAAGGGCTTCACCAACCACGACTGCCCCTTCATGCCCTGCCACCAGGGCGTGACCCGGGAGTTCAACTGCCTGTTCTGTTATTGCCCGCTCATCGCCTACGAATGCCCCGGCCCCTACCGCGTCTTCGTGGACCGGCACGGCATGCGCCGCAAGGACTGCAGCGCCTGCAACCTGCCCCACAACGGCCACCTGCAATCCTGGGGATTCATCCAGAAGTGGCTGGAGCGACCGGTGCTCTGGGACGGCCACGAACAGACCCGCTACGACGCCCTTCTGCCGGAGGAGGCGAACCCCCCTGCCACCGGGCCGGACGGTCGGCCTGAAGTGGCCGATGACCAGGGCGGAAAACCGAAGGACTGACCCGGCTCCCTGATCCCGGGAGGCCCTGCGGGGCAGCTGTCCAGCGCAGTTGACAGTCTTGAAAGGGCACGGGTAGCATCCGTGGATCCGGGGACCAGAGGGCAGCCCCGCCAGATCCGTTCGCCGCGACCGTCTCAGGGAGTGGCGTCGTCACCGTTTAGCGGGAGCGTGAACATGCGAATCCTTTTCGTTCATCCGAACTACCACTCCGGGGGCGCCGAGATCGCCGGCAACTGGTCTCCCGCCTGGGTGGCCTATCTGGCCGGTTACCTCAACACCCATGGCTACACGGAATACGCCTTCGTGGACGCCATGACCGACGACATCTCCAACGAGGACCTGCGCCGCATCTTCGCCGAGCAGCAGCCGGATATCGTCGCCTGCACCGCCATGACCCCCGCCATCTACAAGGCGGAGGAGACCCTCAAGATCGCCAAGGAGGCCTGCCCCAAGACCGTCACCCTCCTGGGCGGCATCCACGCCACCTTCATGTTCCAGCAGGTGCTCACCGAGGCCCCGTGGATCGACGCCATCATCCGCGGCGAGGGCGAGGCGGTGACCCTGGACGTGGTGCGCACCGTGGACGAGGGCCGCTGGCCCGAGGCCCGCAAGGACGTGCGCGGCATCGCCTACCTTGAAGACGACAAGGTGGTGGCCACCCCGGCGGCCCCCACCATCCGCGACGTGGACTCCATCATCCCCGACTGGGGCGTGCTGGACTGGCAGAAGTACATCTACATCCCCACCGGCACCCCCGTGGCCACCCCCAACATGGCCCGCGGCTGCCCCTTCACCTGCAGCTTCTGCTCCCAGTGGAAGTTCTGGCGCGACTACCGCGTGCGCGATCCCAAGAAGGTGGTGGACGAGATCGAGATCCTGGTGAAGGAACACGGCGTGGGCTTCTTCATCCTCGCGGACGAGGAACCCACCATCAACAAGGCCAAGTTCGTGGAGTTCTGCCAGGAACTCATCGACCGCGATCTGGGCGTGCTCTGGGGCATCAACACCCGCGTCACCGATGTCATGCGCGACGAGGACCTGCTGCCCTTCTACCGCAAGGCCGGCCTGGTCCACATCTCCCTGGGCACGGAGGCTGCGGCCCAGCTGAACCTGGACAAGTTCGTCAAGGAGACCACGGTGGCCCAGAACAAGCGGGCCATCGAACTGCTGCGCAACGCCGGCATCGTCACCGAGGCCCAGTTCATCGTGGGGCTGGAAAACGAGACCCCCGAGACGCTGGAAGAAACCTACAGGATGTGCATGGACTGGAACCCGGACATGGCCAACTGGGCCATGTTCACCCCCTGGCCCTTCTCCGACCTCTATACGGAGATGAGCGATCAGGTGGAGATCTTCGACTTCGAGAAGTACAACTTCGTCACCCCCATCATGAAGCCGAAGGAGATGACCCGAGGCGAGCTGCTGGACGGGGTCATGAAGAACTACCGCCGCTTCTACATGCGCAAGGCCCTGTTCGGCTATCTGTGGGAACGCAACCCCCAGCGCCGCAGCTACCTGGTGGGCTGCCTCAAGGCCTTCCTCAAGAGCGCCTTCCAGCGCCGCTTCTACGACCTGGGCAAGGCCGGCTACTGGGGCCCGCAGACCCGCAAGACCGTGGACTGGAAGTTCGACTACTCCCGCAAGCTGGTCAAGCCCGAACCGCAGCTGGAGGAACAGGTCGTCAACTGGAAGAGCGCCCCGGCACGCAAGCGCGGCGGCAAGCCCGAGGCCCCCAAGGCCTGTGGAGGCGGCGATCAGCAGCTGGAGGAGAACCAGGCCTCACAGGTGAAGATCTGCGGCGGCGGGGACCAGCAGTTGCCCGAGAGCCTGGACGACGCCAAGATCAAGGAGAAGATCAAGGAAGACGTCTGAGGATCCTTCCCGGATCGAAAAGCCAGAAGCAGCAGGAGGGCGCCCCGGGCGCCCTCTTTTGATTGGACCCTCCCCATGATCGACGATCCCACCGCCCCCATCGACTTCCCCGCCCTGGCCCGGCACGGCCCCCGCCGGGCCCGTGCCCTGATGATCCAGGGCACCAGCTCCGACGTGGGCAAGAGCCTGCTGGTGGCGGGCCTGTGCCGGGCCTTCACCCGCCGGGGTCTGAAGGTGCGCCCCTTCAAGGCGCAGAACATGAGCAACAACGCCGCCGTCACCCCCGACAGCGACCTGCCGCCGGGCCCCGACGGACAGGCCCCCCGGGGCGAGATCGGACGCGCCCAGGCCCTGCAGGCCCGGGCCTGCGGGGTGCCCCCCTCCATCCACATGAACCCGGTGCTGCTCAAGCCCCAGACCCTGGCCGGTTCCCAGGTGGTGCTGCGGGGCCGGGTCCTGGGCAACTGCCGCGCCAAGGTCTACCACAAGATGAAGCCCCAGCTCATGCCCGCCGTGCTGGACAGCTTCGCCCGCACCGCCGCCCAGGCGGACCTGGTGCTGGTGGAGGGGGCCGGCAGCGGCGCCGAGGTCTACCTGCGCAAGTCCGACATCACCAACATGAAGCTGGCCCACAGCGCCGACCTGCCCGTGGTGATCCTGGGGGACATCGACCGCGGCGGCGCCCTGGCGGCGGTGGTGGGCACCCACGCCCTGCTGGACGAGCGCGAGCGCGCCCGGGTGGTGGGCTACATCATCAACAAGTTCCGCGGCGATCTCTCCCTGTTCGAACCCGCCTGCACCCTCATGACCGAACGCACCGGCTGGCCCTGGCTGGGGGTGGTGCGCTGGTTCGAGGGGGCCGCCCGCCTGCCGGCGGAGGACTCCCTGGCCCTGGAGCGCCCCGCCGAGGGGGAAGGCCGGGGCCTGAACATCGCCGTACCCCAGCTCTCCCGGGTGGCCAACTTCGACGACCTGGACCCCCTGGCGGCCGAACCCGGCGTGAGCGTGCGCTGGGTCAAGCCCGGCACCCCCATCCCCCGGGACACCGACGTGGTCATCCTCCCCGGCTCCAAGGCCACCCGGGCCGACCTGGAGGTGCTGCGCCGCGAGGGCTGGGACATCGACATCCTCGCCCACGTGCGCCAGGGCGGCCGCGTGCTGGGCCTGTGCGCCGGCTACCAGATGCTGGGCCGCGTGGTGCGCGACCCCCAGGGCATCGAGGGCCCCCCGGGGGAGACCCCGGGCCTGGGCCTGCTGGACCTGGAGACGGAGATCAGCGGCGACAAGCACCTGGTGGAACTGGACACCCGCGACCGCAACAGCGGCTGCCGGGTCACCGGCTACGAGATGCACATGGGCCGCACCCAGGGTCCGGGCCTGGAGCGTCCCTGGCTGATGCTGGAGGAGGACGGCCATGCCCGCCCCGAGGGGGCCGTCTCCGCCGACGGCCGCGTCAGCGGCGGCTATATCCACGGCCTCTTCGGCAGCGACGCCTTCCGCGCCGGGTGGCTCGATCAGGTGGGCGCCCGGGCCTCGGCCCTGGACTACGAGGCCCGGGTGGAGGCGGCCCTGGAGGCCCTGGCGGATCACTGCGAGGAGAACCTGGACCTGGACGCTCTGCTGGCCCTGGCCCGGTGACCCCCGCCATGGCCCCGGTCCCCTTCACCCCCCTCGGCGAGCACTGCCCCCGGCGCGCCCGGGTGCTCATGATCCAGGGCACCAGCGCCGACGTGGGCAAGAGCCTGGTGGTGGCCGGGCTGTGCCGGGCCTTCACCCGCCGGGGCCTGGTGGTGCGCCCCTTCAAGGCCCAGAACATGAGCAACAACGCGGCGGTGACGGTGGACGCCGATGCCCCGCCCGCCCCGGACGGAACCCCCGCCCGGGGGGAGATCGGCCGCGCCCAGGCCCTGCAGGCCCTGGCCTGCGGCGCGCCGCGCTCGGTGCACATGAACCCGGTGCTGCTCAAGCCCCAGAGCGACCGGGACAGCCAGGTGGTGCTGCGGGGCCGGGTGCTGGGCACCTGGTCCGCCGCCGGCTACCAGGCCATGAAGCCCGAGCTGCTGCCCGCCGTGGTGGACAGCCTGCACCGCCTGGCCGTGGAGGCGGACCTGGTGCTGGTGGAGGGGGCCGGCTGCGGGGCGGAACGCTACCTGCGGGCGCGGGACATCACCAACATGGGCCTGGCCGAGGCGGCGGACCTGCCCGTGGTCCTGCTGGGGGAGGACGCCCGCGGCGGCATCAGCGCCAGCGTCATCGGCGCCCACCACCTCTGGACCCCCTCCGAACGGGGCCGCGTCGTCGGCTACCTGGTGAACCGCTTCCGGGGCGATCCGGCGGTCTTCGCCCCCGCCATCCAGGACATGACCGCCGCCACCGGCTGGCCCCACCTGGGCACCCTGGGCTGGTTCGACGGCGCCGCCCGCCTGGCCCAGGAGGACAGCCTGGCCCTGGAAGGGGCCCGCAGCGGGGACGGGCGCGGCCTGCGCATCGCCGTCCCCCGCCTACCCCGGGTGGCCAACTTCGACGATCTCGACCCCCTGGCTGCGGAACCCCACGTGGAGGTGCGCTGGATCCCCCCCGGGCAACCCCTGCCCCGGGACAGCGATGTGATCCTGCTGCCCGGCTCCAAGGCCACCCGGGCCGATCTGGAGGTCCTCTACCGGGAGGGCTGGCACCACGACATCCACGCCCACGTGCGCCACGGCGGCCATGTGGTGGGCCTGTGCGCCGGCTACCAGATGCTGGGCCGCGTGGTGCGCGATCCCGGCGGGATCGAGGGCCCCCCAGGGGAGACCCCGGGCCTGGGCCTGCTGGAGATGGAGACCACCCTCAACGGCGACAAGCACCTGCAGGACCTGGACCTGCGGGAGCGGCGCAGCGGCGCCTCCCTGACCGGCTACGAGATGCACATGGGGCGCACCACCGGAGCGGCCCTGGAGCGCCCCTGGCTGCTGCTGGAGGCCCCCGGCGGCCCGCGTCCGGAGGGGGCGGAATCCCCGGATGGCCGGGTCATGGGCGGCTATGTCCACGGCCTCTTCGCCGCCGACGGCTTCCGCGCCCACTGGCTGCGGCAACTGGGGGCGCGCCCCTCGGGCCTGGACCATGGGCGGCGGGTGGAGGCCACCCTGGATGCCCTCGCCGACCGGATGGAGGCGGACCTGGACCTGGACCGCCTCCGGGATCAGGCCCGGCCTGCAAGGTAGCCATCTCCGGGGATGCGGCATATCCGTCCCCGTCCTGGACAATCCGTACCCTGAATGGACACGCCGGATGCCCGAGGAACCCAGGCCACAGGCCCCGCATCCACTGTCAGCAGCGGATACAGTATCCTGCGTACTGTGCACACAGTCCTGACGCCCGCGCCCAAGAGAACCCATGCCCCGGATCCAACCGCTTTCCACCGCCGGCCTTCTGGTCGGCACCCTGTTCTTCGCCTTCTCGCTGACGCCGAGCCTCATCCCCCGGCCGTTCGTCTTTCAGGGCATCCTCGGGGGGCTCTCCTTCACCGCAGGTTATGCCATCGGCTCCGGGCTCAGTGGCCTGTGGCGCTATCTGCAACTGCCGCGCTACACCGGCCCCGCTCGGCGCACCCTGCGCTGGCTGGTGGCCATCGCCTGCGCCCTCGTCGCGGCGCTGTTCATCTGGGATGCCCCGGGCTGGCAGGATTCGGTGCGCAGACAGATGGAACTGGAGCCGGTGGGCGGTGTGCAGCCGATCGGGGTGGCGGCCCTCACCGTCACGGTATTCACCGTCGCGCTGCTCTTCGCCCGGCTCTTCCGGCAGACCTTCCGGTTCCTCTCGGGCCGGCTGCAATACTTCATCCCCGTGCGGGTGGCGCATCTGGTGGGCACCCTGGTGGCGGTGGTGCTCTTCTGGGGGGTCCTGGATGGGGTGCTCCTGAAGATGGCCCTGCGCGCGGCGGATAACTCGTATCAGCAGGTCGACGCCCTGATCGAGGCCGATCAGGAGCGGCCCGAGATATCCATGCGCACCGGAAGCCCGATCTCCACCGTCGATTGGGAGGATCTGGGTCACCAGGGGCGCAGCTTCGTCGCCTCCGGACCCAGGGCTGCGGATCTGGAGGCCTTTCACGGGGAGCCGGCCCCGACCCCGATCCGCATCTACATCGGACTCAACGCCGCCGAGACCCCCGAGGCCCGGGCACGGCTGGCCCTCGAGGAACTGCTGCGGACCGATGCCTTCGAGCGCTCGGTCTTGATCCTGGCCACCCCCACCGGCACCGGCTGGATCGATCCCGGCGCCGTGGATGCCGTCGAATATCTGCACCGGGGCGATACCGCCACGGTGACCGCACAGTATTCCTACCTGCCCAGCCCCCTGGCCCTGATGCTCGAGGGCGACTACGGCGTGGAGACGGCACGGGCCCTGTTCGAGGCGGTCTACGGCCACTGGCGGGGATTGCCCGAAGGTGAACGCCCCGAGCTGTATCTGCACGGATTGAGCCTCGGGGCCCTGAATTCCGACCGCTCCTTCGATCTCTACGATGTCATCCAGGATCCCTTCGACGGCGTCCTCTGGAGCGGTCCGCCCTTTCGCAGCGAGACCTGGCGCACCGTCACCCATCGCCGCGACCCGGGCAGCCCCGCCTGGCTACCCACATTCCGCGAGGGCGAGGTGGTACGCTTCATGAACCAGCACACCGGGCTCAAGGCCCCCGATGACCCCTGGGGATCCTTCCGCATCGGTTTCCTGCAGTATGCCAGCGACCCGATCACCTTCTTCGCGCCCAGCATCTTCTATCAGAGGCCGGATTGGCTGGAGCCTCCCCGCGGACCCGACGTCTCGCCGGAGTTGCGCTGGTATCCCGTGGTCACGGCACTGCAGCTGATCGCCGACATCGCCGCCGGCCCCGGCGGCTCACCCCCCGGTCACGGGCATACCTACGCAGCCGAGGATTACGTCGATGCCTGGCTCGGGCTGACCGACCCGGAGGGCTGGGATGCCCGGGGCATCCGGCGCCTGAAGGCACACCTGGCGGGAGAATGACCCCGCCCTCCCACGCCACCGGCAGGTGGAGCCGGGTGCCGCGCAGCAACCCCATCAAACCGCCCCGATGGTGCGGTCATGGTTGTGGGGCACGCGAATGCACGCTCAGCGCCGTCACGGTGAGCAGGATCAGCCCCATGCCCAGGATCTGCAGGGCGGCCAGGCTTTCCCCCAGGACCACGACGCCGAACAGCGACGCGGTGACCGGCTCCACCATGGCCACGATGGAGGCGACGGCCGGGGCGGTGTGCTTCAGGCCGACGATATAGAAGATGAAGGACAACCCCGCGCCCAGCACCCCCAGGATCACGAACAGCGGCCAGCTGGAGGAGCCCAGTACCGCCACGGCCTGGCCGGCGTCCCCCGTCCAGATGAGGATGGTGACCAGGGCCGCGAACGCGATCACCAGGATCGACTGCGGGCTGCCGTGGGGGGCCGCATACTTGAAGCCGAAGATGAACAGCGCGTAGGACAGGCCGGAGAGCAGCCCGGCCGCGACCCCCAGGGGCGTGACGCCGCCGACCCCGGTCTCCAGGATGCGCGTGAGCAGCACGACGCCGATCATCACCATCACGATGGCGATCCACTTGAACAGGGTGGGTCTTTCCAGCCGGAGGGCGAAGGACACCAGGAAGACGAACACCGGTGCGCAGTACATCAGCGTCGCCGCCACCGCGACGCTGCCCTCGGCGATGCTCACGAAATAGAAAGCGAAATTACCGGCCACGCCGAGACCGGCGATGGCCGACCAGAACCATAACCGGGGATTGGCCAGCCCGCTGCCCCGGGGTCGCAGGGCCAGCCAGATGAGCACGAACAGCAGCCCGATGGCCCCCCGGTAGAACGACACCACCAGTGCGTTCCAGCCATCGGCCATCAGGATCCCGCCGATACCCCCCGAAAGCCCCCAGCACAGGGCCGCCAGGATCACCATGGCGGTACTCAACCCCACCGCTTTTTCCGTTTTGATCGTTTTCAAATCAGACCTTCATGGGTTCATGCGTTTTTACCCCGCCACGTTCCGGGCCGCGGGGTGGTTGCGCAGGCGAGACTACCGCATTCCGGTGCCGGTTGCAGTGACGGACCGGGCGGGGACCGGAATGCGTTATGATCCGTCCGTCCATCAGCGCTTTCCCCGAAATGTCCCCCGAGCCCTATGATGTCCTGGTCATCGGCGGCGGTCTCGCCGCCCTGTGTGTCGCCCTCGCGGCCCGCGAGGCCGGGGCCTCGGTGCTGGTGGTGGACCGGGCCCCCGAGCCCCTGCGCGGCGGCAACGCCCGCCATTCCCGCAACCTGCGCATCGCCCACGACGCGCCCTCGCCCCTCTTCCCCGGCCGCTACGGCGTGGAGGAATTCATCGCCGATCTGGAGGCAACCCATGAGGGCCACGGTGACCCGGCCCTGGTGCGCCTCCTGGCCCAGGGCTCGGCGGAACTGCCCGGGTGGCTCCAGGCCCGGGGGGTGCGCTTCCAGCTGCCGGAGCGCGGCGCCCTGCCCTGGTCCCGCAAGACCGCCTTCTTCCTGGGGGGCGGGCGCACCCTCATGAACACCCTGTACGCCGCTGCCGCGGACCGGGGGGTGGAGATCCGTTACGACACCCACGTGACCCATCTGCATCTGGAGGATGCCCGGGTGCATACCGTACCCACCCGGGGACCGGAGGGGGACGGTGTCCTGCGGGCCCGGCGCGTGGTCTGCTGCAGCGGCGGCTACCAGGCGGACCGCCGGGCCCTGGCCGCCGCCGGCTGTCCCGGGGCCCAGCACTACATCAACCGCGGCAGCCCCCATGTCACCGGCGATCTGCTGCTGCAGCTGCTGGACCAGGGGGCCGCCCCGGCCGGGGTGCCCGGCAGCTGCCACCGGGTGGCGGTGCATGCCTGCTCGCCGCCGGAGGACGGCGGCATCGTCACTCGCGTGGACGGCATGCCCTGGGGGCTGGTGGTGGATGTCCACGGCCGGCGCTTCCGGGACGAGGGGGAGGAGATCACCCCGCGGCGCTATTCCGCCTGGGGCCGCTGGGTGTCGGACCTTCCCGGGGCCCGGGCCCACCTGATCCTGGATGACGCGGGCCTGCAGCGGGCGCCACCCTCCCTGTATCCGCCGGTGACGGCAAACACCCTGGAGGACCTGGCCCTCAGGCTCGGGCTCCCGCCCGGGGCCCTGGAGCGGACCGTGCAGCACTACCACGCCGCCCGGGTGGACGGCGGCGATGACCCCCTAGCCCATCACACCAGGGGCCTGACGCCCCCCAAGAGCCGCTGCGCCCTGCCCCTGGAGGGCCCGCCGTTCCATGCCTGGACCCTGGCCCCGGGGGTCACCTTCACCGGACACGGCCTGGCGGTGGACCCCAGGGGACGTATCCGCCGGCACCACGGGCCGCCCTGTGAGACCCTATACGCCGCCGGGATGATCATGTCCCCGGCGGTGCTGGGGCCCGGCTACGTGGCCGGGGCGGCCCTGACCCTGTGCGCCGTGTTCGGCCGCATCGCCGGTGAGGCGGCCGCCCGGGGGTGAACGGGCCCCGAACGACGTCATCGGATCCCGAACCCGGAACCCACTGGCCCCGGCAGGTTCCCACACAAGGGCCGCCTCCACACCCTGGTTTGCCATGACCCAATCGACAGAACACACCGCAACGGAAACGGACACCGAGACCCGCCGCACCCTGCATCTGTGCAATATCTGCGGCTTCTGCACCGGCCTGTGCGCGGTCTTTCGCAGTGCCGAGCGGCGCCCGGCCCTGACCCGGGCGGACCTGGACCACCTGGCCCACCTCTGCCACAACTGCCGGGCCTGCTGGTATGCCTGCCAGTACGCCCCGCCCCATGCCTTCGCCATCAACGTCCCCGCCACCCTGGCCCGCCAGCGCGCCGAAAGCTACCGGCGCTACGCCTGGCCCCGGCCCCTGGCGGGGCTGCTGGCCCGCAGCGGCTCCGCCACCACGGCGGTGGCCCTGGTCGCCACCCTGATGGTGCCCCTGCTCACCCTGCTGTGGGTGCCCGGCGAGGTGCTCTTCGCCGCCCACCGGGCCGAGGGGGCGTTCTACCGGGTGATCCCCTGGGGGGTGATGAGCGCGGTGGCCACGCTCACCCTGGGCTTCTCCGTCCTGGCGGTGGGGGTGGGCCTGGTCCGCTACTGGCGGGACATCGGCCGCGGCGGCCCGCCGGCCGTCTCCGTCTGGCGGGCCCTGCCGGCGGCGGCCCGGGACCTGTTCACCCTGCGCAACCTGGAGGGCGGGGGTGGCGGCTGCAACGACCGCAGCGAGCGCCCCGGTCACACCCGGCGGCGCCTGCATCACGCCCTGTTCTACGGCTTCCTGCTGTGCCTGGCCGCCACCATCGTGGCCGCCGGCTATCACCACTTCCTGCACTGGCAGGCACCCTACCCCCTGTTCAGCCTGCCCACCCTGCTGGGCACCGTGGGCGGCCTGTCCATGGTCGTGGGGGCCGCGGGGATGATCCGGCTCAAGCGTGGCGCCGACCCGGCCCCCACCGCCGCCGAGACCCTGCCCGCCGATTACGCCCTGCTGGGCCTGCTGCTGGCCACCGCCGCCACGGGCCTGCTGCTGCTGGCCCTGCGCGAGACCCCGGCCATGGGGCTGCTCCTGGCCCTGCACCTGGGCACGGTGCTGGGGTTCTTCGTGATGATCCCCTACAGCAAGTTCGTCCACGGCACCTACCGCGCCGCGTCCCTGCTGCGGGCCGCCATGGAACGCCCCACCGACCGTCCCACGGGCCTGAGCCAGGGGCTGTCCTAGGGATGGCCATTGGCCGAATCGGGTCGTATGCCCGTGGCCCCGATCCCGGCCCGGGGGCTATGATCGGGTCATGACCGAGGAGACCTTGCCGAAACCACCCGACTACGGCGGCCGCAACCTGGCCAACCTCATGGCCTCCCTCTCGGCGGGCCTGGGCGGCCCCATGCCGGACCAGGGACCGCTGGCGGTGTTGCCCCCGGAGGCGGTGGGCGGGCATCGCCATGTGGTGCTGGTGTTGGTGGACGGCCTGGGGGATGCCTTCCTCCGGGGACACCCCGCCCCCTTCCTCAACGGCCACCGCCTGGCCGGGATCGAATCGGTCTTCCCCACCACCACCGCCTCCGGCATCACCACGGTGCTCACGGGGGACACCCCCGCCACGCACGGCCTCACCGGCTGGCATGTGCACTTCCGCGAACTGGGGGCGGTGCTGGCCGTTCTGCCCGGCATGCCCCGCTACGGCGGCGTGGACTACGACCAGGCCGGGGTGGACCTGGACCGCCTGCTGGGCCACCACCCCTTCTTCGACCGCCTGCCGGTGAGTTGTGCCCAGGTCTCCCCGGCCCACATGGCGCACACCCCCTACAACCGGGCCCATACCGGCGGCGCACGACTGCACACCTTCAAGGGGTTGCAGGGGATGACGGACCAGGTGGCCCGCCTCATCCGGGGCGGCTCACCCCCCCGCTATGTCTATGCCTACTGGTCGGAACTGGATGCCCTGGGACACCAGCACGGTCCCGACAGCCCGGAGCGGCGGCGTCACCTGGGGCAGGTGGACGAGGCCCTGGCCCAACTGGCCCAGCGACTGGAGGGCACGGACACCCTGCTGCTGGTGACCGCCGACCACGGCATGGTGGAGGCCACGCATCGGGTGGACCTGACGGATCACCCGGGCATCGCGCACTGCCTGGCCCTGCCCCTGTGTGGCGAGCCGCGGGCGGCCTTTGCCTACGTGCGCCACGGATGGCACGACACCTTCGCCCGTCGGGTGCGGGAGGAACTGGGGCACGCCTGCACCCTGCTGCCCAGCCACCGACTGCTGGAACGGGGCTGGTTCGGACCGGGCCGGCACCACCCGGAACTGGAGACGCGCATGGGGGATTTCGCCCTGGTCATGCACCCGGGCTGGATCCTCCAGGACCGCATCCTGGGCCGGGATCCCCATCCCATGGTGGGCGTGCACGGCGGCCTGGACCGCCGCGAGGTGGAGATCCCCCTGATCCGGGTGGTGTGCTGAACCGGCGGCGCACGGCTGGCGGGAAGGTGCCCGGGGCATCGTGTTACCATGCAGGATTCACCCATCCGGAACAGGAAACCGACATGTCCGACGCCGATACCCTGTTCGACCGGGCCGCGAGCCAGACCGTGGAACTGGCCAACCGCCTGAGCGAGTCCGATCCCAAGGCGGATCTGTGGGATATCGCCGACGGCCTGCTGGCCGGCGCCGTGCATTACTGGCTGTACACCCGCCAGCCCTGCGGCGATCCCCGCTGCGAGCAGTGCGCCCCCATCAGCACCGCCGAGGAACGCCTGGCCCAGCTGCTGCAGGACGTGGAGCAGTCCGCCCGGGAAAGCGACTACTACCACGCCCCCACCGACCTCAACGTGGGCCGCGCCTGAGGCCTCAGCCCGGCAGG
>JBKGXY010000002.1:0-44071 GCA_046546415.1 Ectothiorhodospira sp. | reverse complement strand
GCTTGCGCTCCGCCTCCTCCTGGCGCTTGCGTTCCGCCTCCTCCTGGCGCTTGCGCTCCGCCTCCTCCTGGCGCTTGCGCTCCGCCTCCTGGCGCACCTGATGGGACCGGTCGATGGCGGCCCCGGAAATGGCCTCGGCCTCGATCACCTCCGTCTGCGGCGAAGGCCCGGGCTTCGGTGCGGGGGGGGCAAGATCCAGCCGGAGCCCCAGGGCCACCAGCAGGAGCAGATGGACCCCGAGCACGACGAGAAACACCCCCCAATGGCGGGCGATCAGTCCCGGCATGGGGTCACCCCTCTCCCTCCGCTTCGTCCGGCGGATCGGTAATCAATCCCACCCGGGGGGCACCGGCCGCCTGCAGGGTGACCATGGCGTTCATCACCGCACCATAGTCTACGTGACGATCGCCCCGGACGAAGACCGGGGTCTCGGGGCTGCGGGACAGCAGGTCCGAGACCGCTTCCCGCAGGGCCCCATGCCGCAGGGGGGTATCCGCCGCAGAACCCTGGTTGAGCGTCATGACGCCCTCCCGGGAGACCGTCACGACGATGGGCTCATCTTCCTGCAATTCCTCCTCCAGGGGTTCCGCGCGGGCCTTGGGCAGATCCACTTCCACCCCCTGGTGCAGCAAGGGAGCGGTGACCATAAAGATGATGAGCAGTACCAGCATCACGTCGATGAAAGGCACGACGTTGATCTGGGACATGCCGCGCCGGCCGGGACGGCGACCCCGACGCCCGCCCGGGGCCATCAGTCCGTCCCCTCCCGCTCCTGCGGGGCGGGTTGACGCTGCAGCAGACCGGAGAGCTCGTCGGAGAAGTTGTCGTAGCGGCCCAGCAGCCGGTCCACCCGGGCGGCGAATCCGTTGTAGGCGATCACCGCCGGGATGGCGGCGAACAGCCCCAGGGCGGTGGCGATGAGGGCCTCGGCGATCCCCGGGGCCACCATGGCCAGGGTGGCCTGTCGCGCCCCGGAGAGCCCCATGAAGGCATGCATGATCCCCCAGACCGTGCCGAACAGGCCGATATAGGGGCTGGTGGACCCGATGGTGGCCAGGACCGGGAGATAGCTCTCCAGGCGTTCCCCTTCCCGGGCGACGGCAACGCGCATGGCCCGCTCGGCCCCCTCCGTCCCCCGCACTCGATCCGCGGCCCCCTGGGCATGACGGCGGTGCTGCAGGTAGGCCCTGAAGCCCATGACGAAGAGGTGTTCCAGCCCGGCCAGGTCCTCCCTGCGCCGGAGGGTGTCATAGAGATGGCTGAGTTCCACCCCGGACCAGAAACGGGACTCGAAGGCCTCCGCCGCCTGCCGGGCCTCCAACAGGACACGGGCCTTGAGGACGATGATCATCCAGGAGAAGACCGAGGCCAGCAGCAGGAGCAGCATGACCGCCTGCACCACCCAGCTGGCGTCCAGGACGAGGCGATAAAGGGATAGATCCACGCTCACTTCAAGGGTTCTCCGCTATTCATGGACCGGGCCACCACCTCCGGGATCGGACAAGGGGTATGGCGCCGGGCATCCAGACAGGCAATGCGGACCTCGCCGCGGCACAATAGTTCCCAATCGCCCTGCGGGGTTTCCCGTTGCAGGTCATGGCGGATCACCAGGCTGGCCCGTTTCATCTGGGCCAGTTGCGCACTCACCCACAGATGGTCGTCCAGCACCGCGGAGCGGAGATAGTCCACCTCCACCCGGCGCACGACGAACAGGACACCCTGCACCTCCTGCAGGTGGTGCTGCTCATGCCCCAGGGCCCGCAACCACTCGGTGCGGGCGCGTTCCATATACTTGAGGTAGTTGGCATAGAAGACCACACCCCCCGCGTCGGTGTCTTCCCAATAGATACGCACGGGCCAGTGGAACGCGGGGGGGATGGTGCCGGAATCGGGGGGTTGGGTCACGGGAATCAGTTACAGTTTGCGTTGAACGGAAATGGAGGGGCTGCGCTCAGGTCTCCGGGGGCGATGCCCCATCGAACAGATCACCCGGCCGGGCCGCCCGCTCCGCCAGGGCGTCGGGCACCCGCAGACCGAAGTGACGATAGGCATGGCTGGTGGCCATGCGGCCCCGGGGGGTGCGCATGAGGAAGCCCTGCTGGATCAGGTAGGGCTCCAGCACGTCCTCGATGGTGCCCCGCTCCTCCCCGATGGCGGCCGCCAGGCTGTCCACCCCCACGGGCCCCCCGTCGAACTTCTCGATCACCGCCAGCAGCAGGCGCCGGTCCTGGGCATCGAAGCCGTTGACATCCACATCAAGCATATCCAGGGCCCGATCCGCCACCTCGTCGGTGATGGCCCCGTCCGCCCGGATCTGGGCGTAGTCCCTCACCCGGCGCAGGAGCCGGTTGGCGATGCGCGGGGTACCCCGGGCGCGGCGGGCGATCTCCCGGGCCCCCGGGGGGTTCACGGAGACCCCCAGGATCCGGGCCGCCCGGGTGACGATGCGGGCCAGGTCGTCCGTGCCGTAGTACTCCAGGCGCTGGACGATGCCGAAGCGATCCCGCAACGGGGAGGTGAGCAGCCCGGCGCGGGTGGTGGCCCCCACCAGGGTGAAGGGGGGCAGGTCGAGCTTGATGGACCGGGCCGCCGGACCCTCGCCGATGACGATGTCCAGCTGGAGGTCCTCCATGGCGGGATACAGCACCTCCTCCACCACCGGGGAGAGGCGGTGGATCTCGTCCACGAAGAGCACATCCCGGGGTTCCAGGTTGGTGAGCAGGGCCGCCAGATCCCCGGGTCGTTCCAGCACCGGACCGGAGGTCTGGCGCAGGTTCACCCCCAGCTCCTGGGCGATGATGTGGGACAGGGTGGTCTTGCCCAGGCCCGGCGGCCCGAAGATGAGGACATGGTCCAGGGCCTCGTCGCGGGCACGGGCGGCGGAGATGAAGATCTCCATCTGCTCCCGCACCACCGGTTGTCCGTCGTAGTCCGCCAGCCGCTGGGGCCGGATGGACCGCTCCAGGGCCTCGTCGTCGGCATCGAAGACATCGGGATGGATGATGCGGTCCGTCATGGGGAGCCCGGGTGGGGATCGAGCGCAGATTGTATTGAATCACGCCGCATCACGCATGCCCTCGGGCCGGTATCCCACCGAACCGGAGAGGCCCCGGGACCCGGGATCTCCCCCCGGGATGGCGATGCCGATTCACGGACCATGGCCCTTGCCTGCGCGTCCCCCGGAAGAACACACCTACCCCCCGGCCTGGAGGGTACGGCGCAGGGCCAGGCGGATCAGCGTCTCGCTGTCCCCGGCCTCGCCATCCACCTTGCTCACCAGACGGCTGGCCTCCTGGGGCTTGTACCCCAGGGCCACCAGGGCGGCCACCGCGTCCCCCACCGGATCCGCCCCGGCGGGGGCCGGGGCGGATCCCGGCAGGACGGGGGCGGTACCCCCGCCCCCCGGTAGGGTCACCTTGTCGCGCATCTCGATCACCAGCCGCTCGGCGGTCTTGCGACCGATCCCCGGCAGACGCGTGAGGGTGGCGGTATCATTGTCCATCACGCAGCGGTGGAAGGCCTCGGCACTCATGCCCGAGAGGATCGCCAGGGCCATCTTGGCCCCCACGCCGCTGACGCGGATGAGGCTGCGGAACAGGGCCCGTTCGCCGGTACTGGCGAAGGCATAGAGGACATGGGCATCCTCGCGCACGTGCAGATGGGTGTGGAGCACCGCCTCCCCGCCCACCTCGGGCAGCGTGTAGAAGGTGGACAGGGGGGCCTCCAGCTCGTAGCCCACGCCGTTCACCTCCAGCAGCAGCTGGGGGGGTTGCTTCACCGCCACGATGCCCCGCAGGCGTCCGATCATCGCCTCCTCCCGCCGCAGGCCGCCGGCAGGCGGGACAGGGTGGCCTGGGTATGGGCGTGGCACAGGGCCACCGCCAGGGCATCGGCGGCATCGGTGGCGGGCTGGCGCGACAGGGAGAGGATCAGGGTCACCATGTGCTGCATCTGCTCCTTGGTGGCGGCACCGGTGCCCACCACCGCCTGTTTGATGACCCGGGGACCGTATTCCGCCACCGCCAGCCCCTCCTGGACCCCGGCGCAGATGGCCGCCCCCCGGGCCTGTCCCAGCTTCAGGGCGGAGGAGGGGTTGCGGGAGACGAAGACCTGTTCAACGGCCATGACCTCGGGCCCATGCTCTCGCACGAGGGCCTCCACCCGCCGGAAGATGCAGCCCAGACGCTCGGGCAGCCCCTCCCCCTGCACCCGGATGCAGCCGCTGGCCACACAGACACTGTGCCGCCCGTCGCTGTCCACCACGCCGAAGCCGGTCACCTGTGAACCGGGATCGATGCCGAGGATCCGCATCAGTGCACACCACACACCGGGCGCAGCCTCATCCGGCCGAATCCTGCATCACTTCATCCGGGAAATCGGCGTTGGTATAGATGTTCTGCACGTCGTCCAGGTCATCGAGCATATCCAGGAGCTTGAGCACCTGCCGGGCGCTGTCCGGGTCCAGGGGGCTGGCGGTAGCGGCGCGCATGGTCACCTCACCGCGCTCGGGCTTCAGGCCCGCCTCGGCCATGGCCTGGCGCACGGCGTCGTAGTCGTCGGGGCGGGTGAGCACCTCCACGGAGCCATCGTCGTTCACCACCACGTCCTCGGCCCCGGCCTCCAGGGCGGCCTCCATGATGCGTTCGTCATCCGAACCCTCCGGATAGCTGAGCACCCCGGTCTTGTCGAAGAGATAGGCCACGGAGCCGTCGGTGCCCAGATTGCCCCCGCACTTGCTGAAGGCATGACGCACCTCCGAGACGGTGCGATTGCGGTTATCGGTCATGCAGTCCACCATGATGGCGGCCCCGCCGGGGCCGTAGCCCTCATAACGGATCTCCTCGTAGTTCACCCCCTCCAGTTCGCCGGCGCCACGCTTGATGGCCCGCTCCACCGTGTCCTTGGTCATGTTGGCCTCGAGGGCCTTGTCCACCGCCAGGCGCAGGCGGGGATTGGCATTGATGTCGGACCCCCCCAGGCGGGCGGCCACGGTGATCTCCTTGATCAGCTTGGTGAACAGCTTGCCGCGCTTGGCGTCCTGAGCATTCTTGCGGTGCTGGATGTTCGCCCATTTACTGTGTCCGGCCATGTGTTCTCTCGTTCATAGGATGTCAGGGATCTCTTTGCTGGGAACGGATTCAGGGACGCGGGGGATCGCGGCGGTCGAACCCACCGGTGCGCAGAAAGGCCACCACGGACTGGGCCACGGGACGGGCAAACAGCAGCCCGAAGTGACTGTAGGGCACGGTGAGATGGGCGTGCAGCCCGCTGATGCGCGTCTCCTCCACGGCGATGGTGCCGTCTCCGCGCTCCCTGCGCCCCTTGCCAAGGAGCCGGCCGATCCCCACGCCATGGGAGCCAGCGATCATGCCCAGTTCCCGGATCCCCTTCCAGCGGGGGGCATCCCCCAGCAGCCCCTTGTGGAGGCTACGCCCCATCATCCAGCGGGTCAGGGGGGTACTGGCCAGAGAGACGGCCACTTGGCTGCCCGAAACGGGGGTGCCCAGCATGACGATCCGCCCCGGCTTCTGGATGGGATAGCGGTGAAAGAGATGCAGGATCACGATCCCTCCCAGGCTATGGGCCACCAGGTGGATGACATCCGCCTCCAGGGATTGCAGATAGTCTTCCAGTTTCGCGGCGTTGGCCTCCGGGGTGGCCAGGATACTGGAATAGCGGAACCGGTGCACGGCGAAGCCTTCCGCCTGCAGACGGCGGCACAACAGGCCCATCTCCAGACCCTTCATCCACAGGCCATGCAGGCAGACCACCGCCTCACGCATGGCGCACCGCCACCTCGGGCACGAACCGGAGGATGGCCCCGGCGTCACTCCAGGAGGAGGCCCGGGCGGCAGCCTCCCCGCGGGGCAACCAGATGCAGGCATCGTGTTCCAGGGGGCTCAGGATCACCTTTGCCGCCTCCTCCGTCTCCAGGGTGAACTGGTGTTCCAGATTCTCGCACACGCCCGGTGCATAGCGTGCCTTCCAGGGGCCCGCGATGGGGAACCGCACCTGCCGGTGCCGGTCCACCAGGCCCGCGGGATCCAGACCGGTCTCCTCCCGCACCTCCCGGCATGCGGCCAACCGGGGAGACTCCCCCCACTCCAGGCTGCCGGTGACCGACTGCCAGAACCCCACGGGGCGGCAACGGCGCAGGAGCAATACCCGCCCGGCGGGATCGTGCACCACCACCAGCACCGACTCGGGACGTTTAAAGGCCATGGATCAGTACTTTACAGGGGAACAGCCCGCAGGAAAAGGCGCCCTCAGAAGGTGTGGCTGGTGCCGGCGTACACCTTTCCATCACGGGCGTCGATGCCATAGGCATAGTCCAGGCGCAGGTTGGTGCGCACGAACCACTTGAGGTTGATGCGCAGCCCCACCCCCACCCCGGCATGCAGGTCGGAGAGATCCACATGGCGGCGGGGCCACACCCCGCCCACGTCCACGAACCCCACCGCCCGCAGCTCCGGATTGCCCAGCACCGGCCGGAGATACTCGGTGTTGAGGACCGCGATCACGTCCCCCTTTCGATAGTCCCGGGGGTAGCCCCGCAGTTCACCGCTGCCCCCCAGGGACTGGGGCTCGCCACCGAAGGCGCTGCCGCTGGCCAGGGCCAGGCGGAATCGGTAGTTAAGATTCGACGGCAGGGGACCCTCCCCCAGGGGACGGTAGGCCCGGTAGTCCAGGCTCAGGGACTGATGCCCCCGGGAGGACCCCAGCGCGGGGCTTCCCCAGGACAGCCCCACCCCGTAGGTCACCCCCTCCCGGCGCACCCCCAGATCCGCCACATCCGTGTATCTCAGGCTGCCGGACCAGGTGATGTCCCGGGCATCGTCAGGCATCGGTCCGGCCACCCCCAGGCGCTCGTAGCGGCGCTGCTCCCAGGCCACCCCCAGACCGGCCCGCCACCCGGAACTGGGGCCCTGGCGGTCCAGCCAGCGGGCGATGGACACCCCCAGGCGCCGGATCGACTCGTCGTAGGGCACGTGTTCCGGTTCATCCGCCCCGGACTCGCTCAGGTGCTCATCCTTGACGTCCACCCCCAGCCCCCAGGCCGAACCCGGCAGACGCGGCACATCATAGCTCAGATCCAGGCGGCGGGAACCCTCTGCCGAGGCGTCGCTGCCCGCATCCTCCCATTCCAGCAGGACACGCAGCTTCTGATTCAGACCCAGGAAGTTATCGAAGCGCAGATCGCCGCCATAGCGCACGTCCCCGTCGGAGGTACGGCTCAGGCGGGGCAGCGGGAAGAAGTAATACTTCTCCTCCACCCGGTAGATGACGGTGGCCCGCTCCCCGGAGGTCTCCACACGGGCCTCCACGGACTGGAACAGCCCCAGATTCATCAAGGTCTGGCGCGTCTCCTCCACCGCCTCCTCGTCCAGGGGATCCCCCGGCCGGAAAAGGACCTCCTGGCGCAGCACCTCATCCCGGGTGACCTCGTTGCCCTCGAAACGGACCGCCTCCACCACGGGAACCCCCCCCGCCCGCAGGCCGCCCGACGCAACCAACAGCGCCAGAAACGCAGCGCAGCATCCCGGCCATCCATTGCATCTTGCCATCATCACGCATCTCCAAACGGGGTCAGGGGCCTTCCATGGAGCGCTGCAGCAGGCGCCGAACGGCGAAGATCCCCACCAGCAGCAACAGCACCACCATGACCAGTGCCCCGTAGACCCCAAGATAGGGCTCCAGGACTCGCCACTGGGCCCCCAGGCAGTACCCCGCCAGGGTCAGGACCAGGTTCCAGGCCAGGGTACCCAGCACCGTAAGCCACAGGAAGGTGGGAACGGGCATGGGCATCAACCCGGCGGGGATGTTCACCAGGCTGCGCACCGAGGGCAGAAGCCGCCCCAGGGCCACGATCCAGCGGCCCCGCCGGGCGAACAGGGCCAGGATGCGGTCCAGATCCGACTCGTGCAGCAGCAGCCAGCGCCCATGCCGAACCATCCAGGACCGCACCCGGGGCTCACCGGCACGCCGCACCACGGCGTAGATGAGTGCGGAACCGAATGTGGCCCCCAGGGTACCCGCCAGCACGGAGGGCCAGAACCCCAGCATCCCCTCGTGGGCCAGGAAACCGGCGAAGGGCATCAGGGCCTCGGGGGCCACCACCACCATGAGCAGCCCCAGGGCCCAGTGACCGAACTCGCGAACCACCTCCGTGGACAGGGTCTCCGGGGGCATGGGAACTCAGTGCAACCGCAGGGTCTTGTAATTGACGAAGGCGAGCATGCCGGCCCGTCCCAGCTCGCGTCCGTAGCCGGAGTCCTTCACGCCACCGAAGGGGAGCGCCGGATCGCTCTTCACCAGGGCGTTGACGAAGGCGCTGCCACAGGCCAGTTTTCGGGCCAGGGCCTCGCCCCGGGCCCGGTCCCGGGTCCAGACGCTGCCTCCCAGGCCGAAGCGGGTGTCATTGGCGATGCGCACGGCATCCGCCTCGTCCCGGGCCCGCAGGACCGTGGCCACGGGCCCGAAGAGCTCCTCGCCATAGGCGCGGGCCTCCGGCCCCACCCGGTCCAGGATGGAGGGGGCATACCAGGCCCCCTGGCCGGACAGGGGCCGGCAGCCGGTCACCGCCACGGCCCCCGCCGCGATGGACTGCGTCACCTGGGCGTGCAGCTCGTCCCTCAGGTCCTCCCGGGCCATGGGGGCAAGGGTGGTCTCCTCCCGGGCCGGATCACCGGGCACCAGGGCCTCCACCCCGGCCCTGAGTCGCTCCACGAAGGCATCCGCCACCTGCGGCACCAGGATGAAGCGCTTGGCCGCGATGCAGCTCTGGCCCGCGTTCTGATAGCGGGAGACCAGGGCCTGTTCCACGGCCTGATCCAGATCGGCGTCCTCCAGGACGATGAAGGGGTCCGATCCCCCCAGCTCCAGCACCGAGGGCTTGAGGGCCGCGCCCGCTGCGGCGGCCACCGCCCGACCCGCCTTCTCGCTGCCTGTGAGGGTCACGCCGTGCACCCGCGGATCCCGGATGATGCCCTCTACCGCACCCGAGGGGATCATCAGGGCCTGGAAGACCCCGTCGGGGAACCCCGCGTCACGGAAGACCCGTTCGATGGCCAGGGCGCAGCCGGGGACGTTGGAGGCATGCTTGAGCAGGACGGTGTTCCCCGCCAGGAGGGTCGGCGCGGCGAAGCGAAAGACCTGCCAGAAGGGGAAGTTCCAGGGCATGACCCCGAGGAGGGTGCCCAGGGGCTGATGGACCATCAGGGCCCGGCCCTGGCCCGCCTCCATGACCTCGTCCGCCAGGAAGTCCGCGGCATGCTCGGCGTAGTACCCGCACACCGTGACGCAGCGGTCGATCTCGGTGCGGGCCTCCCGGGAGAGCTTGCCCATCTCCCGGGTGATCACCCCCGCCAGGTCCTCCCGGCGCTCCCCCAGGAGGTCGGCGGCGCGGCCCAGGAGCTCCACCCGTTCCTCCAGTGGCAGGGCCCGCCACGCGGGGACGGCACGATCCGCCGCGTCGAGGGCCTTGTCAATTCGCTCCTGGTCCCAGGTCTCAAACACCTCGAGCACGGAACCGGTGGCGGGATTGACAGAACTCATGGGCACGGGTGAACTCCTCTGCAAATGTTGAAGCCTTACCATAATATACTGCGCCTCACCGGGGGGATCGGAAAGATCAACCCGGCCCCTTTTCCGCCGGCCCATGTCCGGCCGTGCGGGCGCCGTCGCCCGGGACGCCCGCGCGCCATCCAACAAAAAAGGAACGTCTCCCCATGAATATCCGGACGGTCTGTGTCCTCGGAGGGACCGGCTTTGTCGGTCGACACCTGATCAAGGCACTCTCGTCGGCCGGCCTGCAGGTCAAGGTCTTCACTCGCCGCAGCACGCGGGCCCGCCCACTGCTGGTCCTCCCGGGGGTGGTTCTCGTGGAGGCGCGCTACGACAACGTCACCGACCTGCGCCATGCCTTCGAGGGCAGCGACGCCGTGATCAATCTGGTGGGCATCTCCGAAGGCGGCGCCAAGCATCAGCGCAGGGTGCACGTGGACCTGCCCCGGACCGTGGTGGAGGCGGCCCGCCTGGCGCGGGTGCCCCGCCTCCTGCACATGAGCGCCCTGCACGCCGACGCCCACGGCGGGGCCAGCACCTTCCTGCGCACCAAGGGGGCCGGGGAGGATCTGGTCCACGCCATGGCCGGGGAGGTGCGGGTGACCAGCTTCCGTCCCGCCCCCATCTTCGGCCGCGGGGATGCCCTGCTCACCCCCCTGGCGGCCCGCATCCAGGGTCACCGGCGCATCCTGCTGGCCAACGCCGGGGCGCCCCTGGCCCCGGTCTATGTCATGGACGTGGTGGACCACCTCGTCCGGGCCCTGCGCAGCCCCCACCAGGGCGGGGACCGACACGATCTCTGCGGCCCGGACACCTACACCCTGGAGACCCTGGCCAGCTACGTGGCCCGCATCCTGGACCAGCCCTGTCGCATCATCCCCCTGCCCTCCTCCCTGGCCATCCCCCGGGCCTGGCTGGCGGGTCATCTGCCTGGCGGAGGCCCCGGCCTGGACCGGCACCGCACCTTGCGGGCGGGGGCCCAGTGCCCGGCGGGGGATCCCTGCCCCACCTCCCTGGAGACCGTGGCCGCCGATGTGCTGATCCCCAGCGATCTCCAGGGTCACCTGCAGCAACTGCGCAGCCGGCCCCACTGACCCCCATGGAGACCTATCTGGTGGGCGGCGCGGTCCGGGACGGGCTTCTCGACCTCCCGGTGAAGGAAAGGGACTGGGTGGTGGTGGGGGCCACCCCGGAGATCCTGCTCGCCCGGGGATTCCGCCAGGTGGGGCGGGACTTCCCCGTCTTCCTCCACCCCGAGACCGGCGAGGAGCATGCCCTGGCCCGCACCGAACGCAAGACGGGCCCCGGCCACCGGGGCTTTTCGGTGCATGCCGACCCCGGGGTCACCCTGGAGGAGGACCTGGCCCGCCGGGACCTGACCATCAACGCCATGGCCCGGGACACCGACGGCCGCCTGGTGGACCCCTTCGGCGGCCAGCGGGATCTGGAGGCCCGCCTGCTACGCCACGTCTCCCCGGCCTTCAGCGAGGACCCGCTGCGGGTCCTGCGGGTGGCCCGCTTCGCCGCCCGCCTGGCGCCCCTGGGGTTTCAGGTGGCCGACGAGACCCGCGATCTCATGCGGCGCATGGCCACCTCCGGCGAACTGCAGGCCCTCACCCCCGAGCGGGTCTGGCAGGAGACGGAGAAGGCCCTGACCTGCGACCGGCCCACGGTCTACTTCCAGGTGCTGCGGGCCTGCGGCGCCCTGGCCGTGCTCTTCCCGGAGCTGGAGGCCCTGTTCGGCGTCCCGCAGCCATCCCGCTACCACCCGGAGGTGGACACAGGGGTGCACACCTTCATGGTGCTGGACCAGGCCGCGGCCCTCTCGCCGGACCCGGTGGTGCGCTTCGCGGCCCTGACCCATGACCTGGGCAAGGGCACCACGCCCGCCGAGATCCTGCCCAGCCACCGGGGCCACGAACAGCGGGGGGTGGGCCTGATCGACGCCCTGTGCGACCGCTACCGCATCCCCAACCTCTACCGGGACACGGCCCGGGCCATGTCGCGTCATCACGGCCATATCCACCGGGCCTTCGAGCTGCGCCCGGAGACCCTGGTGCGCACCCTGGAGGAACTGGACGCCTTCCGCCGCCCCGGGCGACTGGAGGCCATCCTGCTGGCCTGCGAGGCCGACTACCGCGGGCGCACCGGCTTCGAGTCCCGGCCCTACCCCCAGGCGGACCTCCTGCGCCGCGCCCTGGAATGCTGCCAGTCGGTACAGGCCCGCGACGTGATGGCGGACGGCCACCAGGGACCCGACATCCGCCGGGAGCTGCACAGGCGCCGGATCCTGGCCGTGCGGGCACTGAAGGCGGCGGGCGGGGACTGAGTGCTCAGAGCCGGCGGCTGAGGTCCCGTCCGGAGAAGCCTACGAGCGGCCCGGGCACATCCCGCCCCAGGGCCATCACCTGGAAACGCTCGCCCATCTCCGAGGGCAGGACCAGTGTGCGCACCTGCGCCGCCCATTCCGCCCGGCCCCCCGGATCGTCGGTGGTGTGGGCGGCGAGCACCGTCTCCAGGCCGGCCCCCATGAGGAACCAGGACTGGGTGGTATACCCCAGCAGCGCGAGTCCCGCGGCCCGACCCGCCTCCGCCACCGCCGTGAAGTCCACGTTGGCGGTGATGTCCATCAGCCCGGGCCAGGCCAGGGGCTCCTCCAGGGCCCGGTGGCGATAGTGGGCGATGAGGGTGCCCCGGTGCCGCCCGGGGCTGTAATACTCGGCCCGGGGATAGCCGTAATCCAGCAGCAGGAGGGCGCCCCGGTCCAGGCACGCACCCACCGAACGCATCCAGGGCCCCAGCCCCGGATTCCACTCCGAGACATAGCCCGGGGACCAGGCATCGCCCACCTCGGCCCGCAGCGCCTCGACGCGCGCCCTCAGGGCCTCCCCAGCCGGGCGCTCTGCCCATTCCAGCCCGCGCGCCCCCAGGGTGACCCCCCGCTCCCGCACGCCCTCATCCCCCCAGCGGAAGACCTCCACGGGCATGGCGTCCAGGACCTCATTAGCCACCACCACGCCGCAAAAGCCGCCGGGCTCGGGCAGGGTCTCCAGCCAGCGCACCCGGCGGCGCAGCCCCGGCGGCAGCTCCGCCACCAGGGCCTCCTGGCGCTGTCGCAGGTCCGGGCTGGGCTCCAGGATGGCGTATAACTCCGGCAGGACCCCCAACCCCTCCAGGGCCTGGAGCAGGTCCACCGCCAGACGGCCACTGCCGGCCCCGAACTCCAGGATGGAGCCGCCGCCCAGGTCCTCCAGCACCTGGGCGCACTGGCGTGCCAGGCACTGGCCGAAGACCGGGGAGATCTCCGGCGCGGTGACAAAATCCCCGCCCCGGCCCAGCTTGTGGCTCCCGGCGGCGTAGTACCCCAGCCCCGGGGCATAGAGGGCCAGCTCCATGTAGCGCCGGAAGGACAGCCACCCATCACCTGCGTTAACCTCCTCTTCGATACGTTGCGCCAGTCGCCGGCTCACCTGCAGGGCCTGGGGGTCGGGCGGGGGCAGCGGGGAATCCATGGGCACAGGCGCAGTCCAACGGGATGGGGATGGGATCCGGATTGTCCCCCCGGGAGCGGCGGTGCTCAAGGGCCCGGCGATGACCCGGCGGTCGCAGAGAGGAATCAGCGTGGAACAGAGAACGGAAGGGGCCCTGCACGGGCGCACGGCGGTGATCACGGGGGGCGCGCGGCGCATCGGCGCCAGCATCGCCCGCAGCCTGCACGGGGAGGGCATGGACCTGGTGATCCACTACCGCCGCTCCCGGGAGGCAGCCCACGCCCTCCAGGCGGAGCTGGAGGCCCGGAGACCGGGGTCGGTGAAGCTGGTGGACGGGGAACTGCTGGAGCCCGGGGGCCCGCAGCGCCTGGCCCGGGCGGCCGAGGCGGCCTTCGGGAGGGTGGATGTGCTGGTGAACAACGCCTCCACGTTCTATCCCACCCCCCTGGGGGAGATCACCGAGACCCACTGGGACGACCTCATGGGGACCAATCTCAAGGTCCCCCTGTTCCTCTCCCAGGCCCTGGCCCCGGCCCTGACCCGCAGCGGGGGGTGCATCGTGAACATCGTGGACATCCACGCCCTGCGCCCCCTGAAGGGCTACCCCCTCTACTGTACGGCCAAGGCGGGACTCTGGATGCTCACCCAGGCCCTGGCCCGGGAACTGGGCCCGCAGGTGCGGGTCAACGGCATCGCCCCCGGGGCCATCCTCTGGCCGGAGGCCGAGGAGAACGCCGCCACCCACCAGGAGATGATCCAGCGCACGGCCCTCAAGCGGGAAGGCTCACCGGAGGACATCGCCCGCACCGCCCTGTTCCTGATCCGCGATGCCCACTACATCACCGGTCAGCTCATCCCCGTGGACGGGGGGCGCACCACCACCCAGTGATCCCCATGGATTCAGGCGGTGGCCCAGGGGAAATCCACCGGCCGCAGCCACTGGCCGCCGGGTTCGAAGGCCGCCCAGAGTTCACCGATGGTCCGGCCCAGCACGGGATGGGGCAGATCCGGGGCGATGTCCGCCAGGGGGCGGAGCACGAAGGCGTGGCGGAGGATGTCCTCCCGGGGCAGACGCGGCCGCTCCAGGACGCAGTCCCCCAGAAGGAGCAGATCCAGATCCAGGGTGCGGTCGGCGAAGCGTGCGCACCCCGGGGTGCGTCCATGCCGGGACTCCATGGCCTTGAGCCGGGCCACCAGATCCGGAGGGGGAAGGCGGGTCTCGAAGGCGGCCGCCAGGTTGTAGAACGGCCGGCCTTCGAAGCCCACGGCACCGCTCTCGTACACGGGGGAGAGGGTCAGCGACCCGAAGGCGGCCCGCAGTTCGTCGGCGGCGATGCGCACATGCCGAACGCGCTCCACATTGGAACCGATGCTCACATAGGCCCGGCGCGGACTCGCTCCGCTCGTCATGGGGTCTGTGCCCCGCGCTCGATGACCACGCCCACCTCGCGGGCACCACGCACGGCGCCGGGCTTGCCCACGGTCAGGCGCAACCAGGGGATGGAGAACTCCCGCATGAGCATCTCGGCGATATCCTCGGCCATGGCCTCCACCAGCTCCCGCCGGTTGGCCTCCACCAGGGTGATGACCCGCTTGGCCACGGTCTTGTAGTCCAGGACATCCTGGATCCGGTCACTGCCGGCCCCGGCCCGGATATCCGTGCCCATCTCCAGATCGATGCGCACCTGCTGGCGGATGCTCCGCTCCCAGTCGAAGATCCCCACGGTGGTCTCGACCTTCAGATCGCGAATGTAGACAATATCCATGGGAAGCGACTATATACGCGGTCCCGGGTCGGGGCCAGCCCCGCCGAGCAGTACGACGGGAAGCGGCCTGGACTTGCCCCGAAGGGGGGCATCTGCTAATGTCTTGCGCCTTTCCAATCAGCCTGGTTTATCCGGAGAACATCCAATGGCCCGAGTCTGCCAAATCACGGGTAAGCGCCCGATGACCGGGAACAACGTGTCCCACGCGCACAACAAGACCCGTCGCCGCTTCCTGCCCAACCTGCACGAGCACCGTTTCTGGGTGGAGAGCGAGAACCGCTTCGTCAAGCTGCGCCTCAGCCAGAAGGGGATGCGCATCATCGACAAGAAGGGCATCGACAGCGTCCTGGCGGAGCTTCGGGCCCGCGGCGAACGAATCTAGGGGAGACACGACGATGGCAAAAGGTATCCGGGAAAAGATCCGTCTGGTCTCCAGTGCCGGCACCGGTCATTTCTACACCACCAGCAAGAACAAGCGGAACATGCCCGAGAAGATGGAGATCAAGAAGTTCGATCCTGTCGTCCGCAAGCACGTGATGTACAAGGAAGCCAAGATCAAGTAGGGCCTCCTCTCCGGGCTGATCCCCGCCCCGTCCGGGGCATCCGCCGGCCGCCTTCCAGGGCGGCCGGCGTGTTTTCGGACCTCCCCGCCCATGGGTGTCCGTACCTGTTCATCCCGTCCCCATCACCTGCCGGAATCCTGCCCGCCTCCGCTGCGGCCCAGGGATATGCCGGGGGGCCTTACCCTGCTAATCTAATCGCCTGACCGCCACCACCCGGGCTGGATGCCACCCTTGATCCCATGTCAGAGGCCTTCGTAGGACGACAGCCCATCTATGACCGGGAGCTCCGCATCCAGGCCTTCGAGCTCCTGTTCCGGAACAGCCCCGAGAACCAGGCCCGGTTCCCTGACGGGGACACAGCCACCTCCGAGGTGATCCAGAGCGCCTTCATCGACCTGGGCCTGGACCGCCTGGTGGGGAATCGCCTCGCCTTCATCAACCTCACCCGGGACTTCCTCACCGGGGAGATCGCCTTGGCCCTCCCCCCCGAGCGGGTGGTGCTGGAGATCATCGAGGACATCCCGGTGGACGCCGAGCTCGTGGCCGCAGTGGACCGCCTGACCCGGGCCGGTTTCCGCATCGCCCTGGACGACTACGTCTTCGACGAGGCCCATGCGCCCCTGCTGCGCCTGGCCAGCATCGTCAAGCTGGACGTGCTGCATTGGGACCGTACACAACTGTCGAACCTGGTGCGAAGACTGCGCACTTACCACGTGCAGCTGCTGGCGGAGAAGGTGGAGACCCCCGAACAACTCCAGTTCTGCCGCGACCTGGGCTTCGATTACTTCCAGGGATACTTCCTCAGCCGCCCCAACGTGGTGCGCGGACGCCGGCTCATGGCCAACCAACTGGTGGTGATGCAGCTCATGGCCCGCATCCACCAGCCGGACCTGGACCCCAGGGAACTGGAACACCTCATCGCCAGCGATGTCTCCCTGAGCTACCAGCTCCTGCGCTTCATCAACTCCCCCTTCTTCGGCCTGGTGCGCCCCGTGGAATCCATCCATCGGGCAGTGGTCTACCTGGGGATCAAGGCCATCCGCAAGTGGATCAGCCTGATCGCACTGCGCCGCCTGGAGGACATCCCCCCGCAGGCCATGCCCACGGCCCTGATCCGGGCACGCACCTGTCAGACCCTGGCCCGGGACGCAGGCCTGGGCCGCCTGGACAGCTTCTTCACGGTGGGCCTGTTCTCCATCCTGGACCAGCTCATCCAGCTCCCCATGGCCCAGGCCCTGCAGGACCTGCCCCTGAGCCAGGAGGTGAAACAGGCCCTGCTGCTGCACGTCGGCCCCATGGGGGAGGCCCTGGATTGTGCCCGGGCCTTCGAGACCGACGACCCCCAACGCCCACGCACATTCATGGGGCTCTCCGAGGAGACCACCAGCCGCCTCTACCTGGAGGCCGTGGCCTGGGCCTATGATCTGGAACGCGAAATGGCCCCCTGACCGGTTCAACCCCCTCTCAAGGGGCGGACTCACGGGGGGCGCAAGACGCGGGTGGACAGGTCCGGGGCCGCCGCCCCGCTGGGCGAAGCAGACGGTGCGCATACCGCACCCCATCCGATACCATGGACCTCATGTCCCAGCATCCCAACCCACCCCTGAGCATCCGCCTGGAAGATCCACAGCGGATTCCGGAACACGATCCACACCGCCTGGCCCGGATCCGTTTCGGGGAGACCAACCGCACGGACCCCGCCCGTCCGGACACCCTGGACCTGGCCCTGCCCCCACTGCCCCCGGGCGGTCCGGTGGAGGTCTGGCGCGCAACGTCCCCGGTCACCCGCGGTTTCGAGGCGGGGATCGGCTTTACCCACACGGACGAGGTCCTGTTCGGCTGGATGCATCTGGATGAGGACCGCTTCGGCGCGGACCTGGCCGCCGCGGCAGAACACACCTACGCCCGGATCCTCAGCTTCCACCAGGAGATGGGCTTCCCGGCCCTGCTTCGGGTATGGAACTACTTCCCCCGGCTCCATGAGCGCCAGGACGGGCTGGACCGCTACCAGATCTTCTGCCTGGGTCGGCACCGGGCCCTGGCGCAGACCCCCCTGGGGAAGGGGGACCTGCCGGCCGCCACCGCCATCGGCACCCGGGCCCCGGGGCTCGTGGTCTACTTCCTCGCCGGGCGGGAACCGGGACGGCAGATCGAGAACCCCCGACAGGTGAGCGCCTTTTGCTACCCGGCCCGCTACGGGCCCCGCAGCCCTTCCTTCTCCCGGGCCACCCTGAGGCGCTGGCAGGGGTCGTGGGCACATCTCTATATCTCCGGCACCGCCAGCATCGTCGGCCACGAGACGCGCCACCAGGAGCCCCTGCCCCAGCTTCGGGAGATCCTCGAGAACCTCAGGGCGGTGATGCAGGCCACCGGGGAGCCCCCCCTGGCGGAGCCGGAGGCCGACCCGGCGCGTCTGTCCCTACTCAAGGTCTACGTCCGCCACGCAGCGGATGCCGCAGACATCCGGGCCGAACTGGAGGCCACCCTGGATCCCGTCCCGCCCCTGCTGCTGCTGCGGGGGGATATCTGCCGTGAGGACCTGCTGGTGGAGATCGAGGGTCTGCATGCCTGAACTGCCGGAAGTGGAGACCACCCGCCGCGGCCTCGCCCCCCACCTGGTGGGGCACACCTTCACGGGGGCCCGGGTGCGCAATCCCCGCCTGCGCTGGCCCGTGCCGCCGGATCTCGCTCAGCGCCTGGCGGACCGCCCCATCGAGGCGCTGACCCGGCGGGGCAAATACCTGCTGATCCACGCCCCGCCGGGGATCACCCTGCTGCACCTGGGGATGTCGGGCAGCCTGCGCCTGGTGACGCACGACACCCCGGCGGGGCCCCACGACCATGTGGACCTGTGCCTGGACTCGGGCCGGGTCCTGCGACTGCACGATCCACGCCGCTTCGGGAGCCTGCACTGGTTCGAGGCCGCGGGTCCGCCGCACCCTCTACTGACCCGGCTTGGCCCTGAACCCCTGGAACCGGGGTTCGACGGGGCCTATCTGCACCAGGCCTCAAGGGGACGTCGCGTCAGCATCAAGTCCCTGGTCATGAACGCCCGGGTGGTGGCGGGCATCGGCAACATCTACGCCAACGAGGCCCTCTTCCTGGCGGGGATCCGCCCCCGCCGGGCCGCCGGGCGCATCACGCAGCGTGAGGCCGGGGATCTGGTGGCGGCCCTGCGCCGGGTCCTGAAGGAGGCCCTGGAACAGGGGGGCACCACCCTGCGGGACTTCGTGCGCGAGGACGGCCGCCCCGGGTATTTCACCCAGTCCCTGCGGGCCTACGGCCGCGCCGGGAGACCCTGCCCGGTCTGCCACACCCCCATCCGCCAGATCCCCCAGCAGGGGCGCTCCAGCTACTACTGCCCCCGCTGCCAGCGCTGATCCCCGGGCCCTGAAACGCCGGGAGGGGCCCGAAGGCCCCTCCCGGTGTCACAACCGTTGTCCAGATCAGGCGCTTCAGGCGCTGCCGCCGGTGATGCGCTGGAACTTGGCCATCAGTTGCTCCTGGTTCTCCTCCTGGTCCGGGTCCTTGACGATACAGTCCACCGGGCAGACCTCCACACACTGAGGCACGTCGAAATGACCCACGCATTCGGTGCACAGTTCGGGATTGATCACGTAGATCTCGTCCCCCGGCGTGATGGCGCCGTTGGGGCACTCGGGCTCGCACACGTCACAGTTGATGCACTCGTCGGTAATCATCAAGGCCATAATGCATTTTCCTCTCTGGAATCATAAAGATCTGATATCGGATCCGTGCAGGTCGAACCCAAGTCAACCGACCCGGCGATCGGCGCGCGGGCCGGAGCCATCGGTTGGCCCCATCGGTTGGCCGGAGAACCGCCCATCCTAGCGCATGCGGGCCCGCAGCGCAGCCTCCACGTTGCCTGAGACGAAGTGTGAAACATCCCCCCCCAGCAAGGCAATTTCCCTTACCAGGCTTGAGGATACGTAGGCATACTCCTCCGCCGGCGTGAGAAAGATGGTCTCCAGATCCGGGGCCAGATGGCGGTTCATCCCCGCAAGCTGGAACTCGTGCTCGAAGTCCGAGACCGCCCGCAGACCCCGCAACAGCACCCGGGCCCCCTGCTCGCCGGCGAACCGGGCCAGCAATCCGTCAAAGCCCAGCACCTCCACACGCGGCATGTCCGCCAGGGTCTCGCGTGCCATGCCCACCCGTTCCTCCAGGGTGAAGGTGGGCCGCTTGGAGGGGTTCGCGGCCACCGCCACCAGCACCCGGTCAAAAAGCCTCTGGGCACGGCGCACGATATCCGTGTGCCCGTGGGTGATGGGATCGAAGGTCCCGGGATAGACGACGGTCACTGACATGCTTGGGATTCCGAATGGATTGGATGATGGATCATGGGCCACCCACCGGGGGTTTCCCTCCGGGGACCGGCAATCGGCGACCGGCCCCGGGTGGGGCCGCCCCGGGGCCGTGGCACGCCCTTCCGGCCCACCAGGCCAGGGCGAACAGGGCCAGGCACAGCAGGATGGACAGGTGCAGCCCCATCAGGGCCTGTAGCAGCCCCACCCCCACGAGCCCCAGGATGGCAGCGGCCTTGGACGAAAGCCCCCAGAAGCCGAAGAACTCCGCCGCCCGTCCGGGCGGGACCAGGAGCCCCACCAGGGTGCGTCCGGCGGACTGCGTCGCCCCCAGGCAGGCCCCCGCCAGGGCCCCCACCGCCAGGAAGACATACTGCCCCTCCACCCCGAACGCGCGCCCCAGCCAGGGGGTGAGGAAGATCAGCCCCACCGCCAGCATCCACAGGATCAGGGTGCCCCGGTAGACGCGCAGGGCACCCAGTCGGTCCTGCAGATACCCAAAGCCCAGGGCCCCGGCGGCGGCGGTGACCTGAACGATGACAAACATCGTCACCCGTACGGGCTCCGTCCAGCCGATCACCTGCGCCCCGTAGATAAAGGTAAAGGCTATAATGATATAGATGGCGGCCATGGCAAAGAAGACTGACACCAGCAGCACGGCCAATTCCCGGTATCGCCTCAGATCCGCCAGGGTCCCCCGCACGCGGCGTACCCCCAGCCCCAGATAGGCGCGCACATGCCTCAGGCGACGACGACGCCCCCGCTCACGGACCCAAAGGAAGGTGGGCAGGGCCGCCACCAGGAGGAAGGCAGCGGCGAAGGGCCCCACCCAGCGCACACGCTGGAAATTCTCCTCACTCACCTCCCCCAGCACCATCAGGGCGAAAGCGGTGGCCACCAGCCCCCCCACGTACCCCATGGCCCAGCCGAAACCGGAAATCCGCCCCAGGGCCTCCCGGGGCCCCAGGTCCGGCAGGAAACTGGCGATGAAGGCCTCCCCCATGGAGAAGGCGAAGTTGGACAGGATGATCAGCCCCATCCCCAGCCACACGTAGCCCGGGGCCACGCAATACAGAAGGGCCGTGGAGACCACGCTCAGGGCATAGCTGGCGAAGAGGAACCGCTTGCGCGCGGCGGAGAAATCCATGATGGCCCCGGCCAGAGGCCCGATCACCACCACCAGCAGGTAACTGGCGGCCAGGGAAAGGCTCCACAGCAGGTTGCCCAGGCGGTAGTCATCGGCCGCATCCCCCACGATCACCCGGGTGAACAGATCGCCGAAGATGACGGTGATGATGAGCAGGGTATAGGCCTGGCTGGCGAAGTCGTACATCGCCCACCCCAGGATCTCCCGCCGCGAGGCCCGCTGCATGCCCTTACCCCTTTCCGCTTCGACTTGCCAGCCTAGGGGGGCGACATCGACAGCGCAACCGTGACCCGCTACCGGGATGTGAAGCCGATCGATTGACCGGTCGCGGACCAGGCACAACAATACCCGGGCAGACCACCACCATCCCAAGCCCCATCGATCCGGAGGAGAAGCATCCCATGACCCTGAGACCCAAGACCCGCTGGACCACCGCCCTTGTCGGCCTGCTCGCTGCGCTGACCCTGGTCACCACCCCGGTGCAGGCCGCCCTGGTGGGGACGGGGGAGATGCTGCAGAGCGAGCAGGGGCGCTGGGAGCGGGAGCAGCTCCTGACCGCCCTGGACCGCGGGGAGGTCCGGGAACACCTGTCGGCCCTGGGGGTCGATCCCGACCGGGCCGCCGAACGCGTCGCCCGCCTGAGCGACGCCGAGGTGGCCGAACTCAATCGCAGCATGGAGGAACTCCCCGCCGGGGGCTCCAGCGTCCTGGGGGTGGCCGCCTTCATCTTCGTGGTCTTCGTCATCACGGATGTCATCGGGGCCACGGACATCTTCCCCTTCATTCGTCCGGTGGACTGAGTCGGACCACCGAGGGGTACCCAGCGGGATGCCCGGGCGCGGGGCCCTGATCCTGATGGCGGTCGCCCTGGTGGCCGGTTGCGCCACCGCACCCCAGACCCGCCACCTGCAACAGGCCCCACCCGGGGACCTGCCGCCGGCGGCGGAACTGGAGCGGGTCCCCTTCCACCCACAGAGGCGCTACCAGTGCGGACCTGCCGCCCTGGCCA
The DNA here is from genome assembly GCA_046546415.1 of Ectothiorhodospira sp. Classification (GTDB taxonomy): domain Bacteria; phylum Pseudomonadota; class Gammaproteobacteria; order Ectothiorhodospirales; family Ectothiorhodospiraceae; genus Ectothiorhodospira. The sequence continues at coordinate 22,206 of JBKGXY010000002.1, read as the reverse complement.
CCGTCCTGGGGGCCCGGGGCCTGCCGGCCGATCCCGAAGATCTGCGTGAAGAGGTGTACCTCCCCGGCCGTCGCGGCAGCCTGCAGGCGGAGATGCGGGCCGCCGCACGGGACCGGGGGCTGGTGCCCTATCCACTGGCTTCCCGCCTGGAGGACCTGCTGCGGGAGGTGGCCGCCGGGGACCCCGTGCTCGTGCTGCAGAACCTGGGACTGACCTTCCTGCCCCGCTGGCACTACGCCGTGGTGGTGGGCTACGACCTGGAACGACGTCACATCATCCTGCGCTCGGGGACCCGCCGACGCCACGTCCTGCCCCTGTCCACCTTCGAACGCACCTGGCAGCGGGGCGGGGGTTGGGCCCTGGTCCTCCGCGATCCCGGATCACCGCCCGTCACTGCCCATCCCATCCCGTGGCTGCGGGCCGCCCTGGCACTGGAGGAGACGGGGCGGTCCCGGGACGCCCTGCGGGCCTACGCCGCCGCCGTGACGCGCTGGCCCGGGGAGCCGACCGCCTGGTTCGCCCTGGGCAATACCCTGTATGCCCTGAATCGTCCCGCCGGGGCCGGCGCGGCCTACCGGCAACTCATCGAACACGCCCCCTCCACCGCCGCCGCCTGGAACAATCTGGCCCATGCCCTGCGGGCGGAAGGATGCCCGGAGAAGGCCCGACAGGCCATCCGATGCGCGCAGGAACTGGCGCCGGAGGAAGAAGCGTTCCAGCAGGCCCGGGGGACCGGGGAAGATGCATCCCACCGCCCTGCCCCAGCCGGCTGCCGCCCCCTCCCGCCCTGCCCGGAGGAATGAACGGCCTGCCCCCAGATTCAGGCCCCGTACCAGAGCACCGCGAAGTAATGGCATACCGTCCCGGCCACGACGAACAGATGCCAGACGAAATGGCCATAGGGCAGGAAGCGGTCCAGGGCGAAGAAGAGTACCCCCCCCGTATAGGCCAGCCCCCCCGCCACGAGCCAGAGCAGCCCCGGCAAGGGCATTCGCTGGTAGAGGGGCACGATGGCGATGAGCACCAGCCAGCCCATGAGCAGATAGAGCCCGGTGGAGAGCACCGGATGGGGGATGCCATCGAAGGCCTTGAGCAGGACCCCCAGCCCCGCCAGGGTCCAGACCAGACCGAACAGGGTCCACCCCCAGGGGCCGCCCAGGATCCCCAGGGTGAAGGGGGTGTAGGTGCCGGCGATGAGCAGGAAGATGGCCGAGTGGTCCAGGACGCGGAAGACCCGCTTGGCCCGGCCCACCGGTGGCACGGCGTGATAGAGGGTGGAGGCCAGGTAGAGCAGGACCATGGTGGCGGAAAAGATCGCCACCCCCACGACGAACCCGGCGCTGCCGGTGTCCACCGCCTCCAGCAGCAGGAAGGGGATCCCCGCCAACGCCGCCAGCAGGGCCAGGCCGTGGCTGAAGGTATTGGCCAGCTCCTCGCCCCGGGTATAGGGACGCTCGGGGAAGGCTTCCGTGGACACCATGATGCGTGCTCTCCCGCCTGGTTCGGGGTGGCCGCCGCAGGCCTTCGGCGGCCGTATGAACATACACCCGCCGGGTCCGGATTCGCAATTGACCGCCAAGACCTCTATCATGTGCCCCCTGCAACACCTCCGGGCGCCCCGCTGAACTGCGGCGGCGGACCCGCGGCATCCGCATCCTCCCCCGGCAGTGTCTCATGGGCACCGGGCCCCATCGCGGCCCGACCGATGCCGGCGGAGCGCGTCACACCGGCCCCGGGCCGTTGCCCCGGGCGTCCGTCCGCTTCCAACCCACATCAGGAGTTCCAATGTCTGCTCTCATCTGCGGTTCCTACGCCTTCGACACCATCATGGTCTTCCCCGACCGCTTCAAGAACCACATCCTCCCGGACAAGGTGCACATGCTGAATGTGTCCTTCCTCGTCCCGGCGATGCGGCGGGAATTCGGCGGATGCGCCGGCAACATTGCCTACAACCTGAAGCTCCTGGGCGGCGACCCCGTCCCCATGGCCACCGTGGGCGCCGATTTCGACCGCTACGCCGAATGGCTGGACCAGTGCGGCATCCAGCAGAAGCACATCAAGGTCGTGCCGGAGCACTACACCGGGCAGGCCTTCATCACCACCGACCAGGACGACAACCAGATCACCGCCTTCCACCCCGGTGCCATGGGGGAATCCCATCGCAACCAGGTGACCGACGCCAGCGGCATCACCCTGGGCATCGTCTCCCCCGACGGCCGGGATGGCATGATCCAGCACGCCCAGCAGTTCGCCGAGGCGGGCATCCCCTTCATCTTTGACCCGGGCCAGGGCATGCCCATGTTCGACGGGGAAGACCTGCGCCGCTTCGTGGAGCAGGCCACCTACGTCACCCTGAACGACTACGAGGCCCAGCTCATGAGCGAGCGCACCGGCTGGAGCCATGACGAACTGGCCCGTCACGTGAAGGCCCTGATCATCACCCGCGGGGGGGACGGCTCCACCATCTACACCGATGGGCAGCAGATCCAGGTCCCCTCCGCCCCCATCCAGGGGATCAAGGACCCCACGGGCTGCGGCGATGCCTACCGCGCCGGCCTGCTCTGGGGCCTGCTCAACGGCCTGGACTGGGAGACCACGGGCCGCATCGCCTCCCTCATGGGGGCCATCAAGATCGAGCACCTGGGTCCGCAGAACCACGCCCCCAGCCGCGCCGACATCGAGGCCCGCTTCAAGGAGGCCTTCGGCCGCGAGATGTGATGCCCCGGTGGGTGTCCCCGGCCTTCGCCGGGGCACGCCCCGAATCGCAGCGCCCCCGCGCAGGGGGCCCTCAGGGCGGCGGGTGTGCCTTTTGGCTGGCACGGTCGAGCCGTGTCCCTTCCAGCGGGACGCCGTGAATACCTCCCTGTAGGCTCGCGCGCCGCCTCCCTGCGGCGCACGCCCGCTTCCAGGGACCCGGCTCGACCTCCTATCCCACCGCACGATCCGCCCTTCAAGGGGCCCCTGCGCGGGGGCGCTGCACCGGACTATCCGCCGAAGGCCAAGATCGCCGTGGCCACGGCGAAATAGAGCAGGATCCCCCCCACGTCTGAGATGGAGGTCACCAGCGGCGCGCTGGCCGTGGCCGGATCCAGTTTCAGACGCAGCAGCACCAGCGGTAGCAACAGCCCCACCATGCTGCCCATGACCACCACCAGCACCATGGCCACGGCCACCGCCAGACCCACCTGCGGCCCCGCCAGCCAGACCGCCGCCAGCCACACCGTGCCCCCCAGGGTCAGACCCAGGGCCCCGGAGACCAGCAATTCCTTACCCCAGAGACGCAGCCCGTCCCGGGGCTTCACGTCCCCCGTGGCCAGGGAACGCACCAGCAGGGTCGAGGCCTGGGAACCGGCGTTGCCACCGGTGGCGATCACCAGGGGCAGGAAGAAGACCAGGGCCACCGCCGCCTCGATGGAACCCTCGAACAGGGAGATCACCCCCCCGCTCACCAGGTTCACGAAGACCAGGATGATCAGCCACCCCACCCGCTTGCGGTAGAGCAGCCCCAGGGTGGCCTCCTTCAGACTAGGGGTGATGGGCCCCACGCTGCCCATGCGCAAAAAGTCCTCCGTGGTCTCCTCGGTGACCACGTCCATGACATCATCCACGGTGAGGATCCCCACCAGCACGTCCCGCTCGTCCACCACCGGCAGGACCTCCAGGTCGTAGTGGCGGATGAGCCAGGCCGCCTCCTCCTGGTCCGTGTCCACCCGCGTGGAGATCACCTCCTCTTTAAGCAGGCCGTCCACCCGCCGCCGCGGCGAACCCACCAGCAGATCCCTGAGCCGGACCGTACCCAGGAGGTGCCCCGCCCCATCGGTGACGAAGACCACATTGACCGTCTCACTCTGTTCGTACTCGCTGCGCAGGTGATCCAGGGCCCGGCCCAGGGTCCATTCCGGGCGCACCGCCAGGAAGCCCGGGGTCATGCGCCGGCCCGCACTCTCCCGGGGATACGAGAGAAGCTGCCGCACCAGCCGCCGGCGATCTCCCGGCAGCAGCGCCAGCAGGGCCTGGGTCTCCGTCTCCGGCAGACCGTCCAGCAGGGCCGCCACGTCGTCGAAGGAAACCCCCGCCAGGAGCCGTGCCCGTTCGTCGTCGTTCAGGATCCCCAGCAGACCCCGCTGCTGCTCCAGGGGGAGATAGGAAAAGACATCCGGCGCCCGCTCCGGGGCCAGGGCACGGATCAGCCGGGCCCCCTCCTCCGGGGCAAGCCCGGCCGCCAGGGCGGCCACGTCCTGGTCCTGCAGCCCCTCCAACAGGGTGGCGATGGCCGCCGGTTCCTCCTCCCGGAGCCGGTCTCCCAGCGCGTCGATATCCAGGGGTTCGGTCATCTCCACCGCTTCATCCCGCCGTCGTCCGTCCAGAGTCATCAGGGGTTGCGCCCTGTCAGCCACCCAGCCCCAGCACCGCCGTGGCCAGCCCAAAATAGATGAAGATGCCCGCCACGTCGGCGATGGAGGTCACCAGGGGGGCACTGGAGGTGGCCGGATCCAGTCTCAGGCGGGACAGCACAAACGGCAGGATCATGCCCACCATGCTGCCCACCAGGACCACCAGCAGCATCGCCAGGGAGACCACCAGGGCGATCTCCCCCCCGCCGCGCCAGAATCCCAGGGCCGCCACGGTGAGGGCCATGGTCCCCCCCAGGGCCGCGGCCACCCCCAGCTCCTTCCCACAGAGGCGCAGCCAGTCCCCCGGGCGCACCTCGCCGGTGGCCAGGGATCGCACCATGAGGGTGGCCGACTGGGCGCCGGCATTGCCGCCACCGGCGATGATCAGGGGCAGGAAGAACACCAGCACCACCACCGCCTCGATGGCTGTCTCATAGGCGGAGATCACCATGCCCCCCAGGATGTTCACCGCCACCAGCACCAGCAGCCAGAAGATCCGCTTGCGGTACAGCAGCCCGGGGCGGGCATCCCGCAGGCTCAGGCTCATGGCCCCCACGCTGCCCATGCGGTGGAAGTCCTCGGTGGTCTCCTCCTCCTCCACGTCGAAGACATCGTCCACGGTGATCACTCCCAGGAGTTCACCGGCCTCGTCCACCACCGGCAGGGCGGGCAGGTCGTAGTGACGCATGGTGCGCAGGGCCTCCTCCTGGGGCTCATCGGCACGGATGGACACCAGGTTGCGGGCCATGAGGCCCTCCACGGGGCTGTCCAGATCCGCCCTGAGGAAATACTTGAGGGGCAACACCCCCTGCAGCACACCGTCCTCGTCGGTGACATAGACCAGGTTCACCGCCTCCCCCACCGCCACCTGGTCCCGCAGATGCTCCAGGGCCCGGGCCATGGTCCAGTCCGGGCGCACGCTCACCACCGCCGTGGTCATGAGGCGTCCGCAGCTGTCCTCCGGATAGCCCAGCAGGGTCAGGGCACGGCGGATGGAACGAAACGGCAGCAACCGCAACAGGCGGCGCACCTGCTCCTTGGGCAGGTCCTCCAACAGGGCGGTGAGGTCATCTGGCAACATCTCGGAGAGGAGGAAACGCCCCTCCGCCGCCGAGATCTGTTCGATCAGCTGCAGCTGATGATGGGGATCAAGATAGGAGAACACGTCCACGCGCCGCCCCGGTGCCAGGAGGCGGAAGACCTCGCGGCGGGGATCCGGCTCCAGGGCCATGAGCACATGGGCGATGTCCTGGATGCGCATCTCGTCCAGACGTTGGCGCAGACCGGTGAGGTCGGCCTGCTCCAGGCATTCAAGGACGACATCCAGATCATGTTCGTGGGGGGCTGGCATGGCGATGTACCGGATTCGGGCGGACGGCGTTCACGGGAGGCATCGGCGCGGGGGAACCCCTACCCCAGGATGCCACGGTGGCATGACGGGGGGATGGCCCCGCCTCAGACACGGGAGGGCCGTCTCTCCGTCAGCCTGTCCCGGGCACGCCGCCGCTGACGCGGCAAGGCCTGCAGCAGGGGACGCCGCCGCTCCTGCGGCAGCCGCTCGCACAGGCGGATCACGGTGGCCGCCGGCAGCCCGCTGCCCAGCCGGCGCAGTTCATCGGGCTCCATGGACTGCAGGACACGGATCTGCGAGGCCTCCGCCAGACCCAGGAAGGCGAGGCGCGCCGTGCCGAAGGCGCCTCGGCGCCAGGCGCGGGTCACCTCCTCCGCCTGCGGTTCCAGGCCTGCGACCCGGGGGGATCGGGCCGGATCGGTGGCACCCACCGGGGAACGGCGCAACAGACCGAAGATCCGGGTGAGGTTGTGGGTGATTCGGTTCATGGAGCTCTCCTCCGTCGCCTCAGGCGGGTTGCGGTGACGATGCGCAGCCAAGCAGGCCGCAGGGCATGCGCGGGAGGAGAGGTCCGGGTTTTCCGGGGAACGGGCTGCACGGGAAGGAGACATTATTGCCCCCACCCACTCCGCAGGGTGGGCCCGCGGAGCCTTTGATGCATACCTCGAGGGAAGATCGGGCTTCCCCGGAACCGACCGTGCCGGATCGTCCAGGGCGCCCGTGGGGCGGGATCACCGCGTCCGGGGGGCCCCCTGGAGATGCGTGCGGCACGACAGCAAAAGGCCCTGGACGGCCTCGCCACGCACGCAGCTACAACAACTGTCCATCGACAATCAAGCCTCTGTTGCCTCAGAAGTCCCGGCGGACGCACCGCCGGAGACGGGATCTTACCCCCCGTTGGCGGGGTTTGGAAGCCCCTCCCCCAGGGCAGCCAGAAGGCCGGTCATGTCCCCGGGCAGGGGCACCTCCCAGCTCACCCGTTCCCCCGAAAGGGGATGCTCCAGGCTCAGGCGGGCGGCGTGCAGGGCCTGGCGGTGAAAACCCCGCAGGGCCGCCAGGGCCTCCTCCCCCAGACCCGGGGGCGGGCGCATCCGTCCGCCATAGACGGGATCGCCGACGATGGGATGGCGCAGGTGGGCCATGTGCACCCGGATCTGGTGGGTGCGCCCCGTCTCCAGGCGCACCCGCAGCAGGGTGAATCCGTTCAGACGGGCCTCCACCCGGTAATGGGTGACGGCGAAACGCCCCCCCGGGACCACAGCCATGCGCTTGCGGTCCACGGGGTGGCGCCCCACGGGGGCCTCAATGCGGCCGCCGGCCACCGGCTCCCCCTGCACCAGGGCCAGGTACTCCCGTCCCATGGTGCGGGCCTGCAACTGGCGCACCAGCTCGGTGTGGGCCTCCAGGCTGCGGGCCACCACCAGGAGCCCTGAGGTGTCCTTGTCCAGGCGGTGGACCAGGCCCGCCCGGGGCAGGGCACCCACCTCAGGGGCATGGTGCAGCAGGGCGTTGAGCAGGGTGCCGCTTGAATGCCCCGCCGCCGGGTGCACCACCAGCCCCGGGGGCTTGTGGATCACCAACAGGGCGGCGTCCTCGTAGACGATCTCCAGGGGCAGATCCTCGGCGGGATCCTCGGGTACGGCCTCCAGGGTGGCCCGGACGCTCACCGCCTCCCCCCCGGCCACCTTGTCCCGGGGCCGGACGGCCCCTCCCTCCACCTGCACCCATCCGGCCTCGATCCATTGCCTCAGGCGACTTCGGGAATAATCCGGGAAGACCCGGGCCAGGGCCGCGTCCAGCCGCAGGCCGGCCAGTCCCTCGGGGATATGGGCATCGAGCGCGATGCGGGTATCGTTCATGACCGTTGACCCTCTCCGGCACCTGTGAGCGGAAGACCGCGCCGGTGCCGGTCGGTTATACTCGGGACCTTCACTATCCGATCCCCGTGGTTCCCATGTCAGCTTTACGCCTCATCCCTACGGCCCTGCTCGTCGCCCTGATGGTCAGCGGCTGTGCCTCCATGCGCCAGGACCCCACCGAGACGTGGTCCGCCCAACGCCTCTACGAGGAGGCCAAATCGGCCCTGGAACGGGGCAACCACGACCAGGCCGTCTCCCATTACGAGACCCTGGAGGCCCGCTACCCCTTCGGGCCCTATGCCCAGCAGGCCCAGCTGGAGATCGCCTACGCCTATCACAAGGCCCAGGAGCCGGAGATGGCCCTGGCCGCCATCGACCGCTTCCTGCGCATGAATCCCCGGCATCCCCATGTGGATTACGCCCATTACCTACGGGGTCGGGTCAATGCCGGCACCGATCAGGGCATCCTGGACCGGCTCTTCAATCTTGATCCGGCCCGGCGCGACCCCGGGCCCCTCGAGGATGCCTTCGAGGACTTCGGCACCGTGGTGCGCCGATTCCCGGACAGCCGTTATGCCGGGGACGCCCGGGAACGCATGATCCATATCCGCAACCTGCTGGCGGCCCACGAAATGGAAGTGGCCAACCACTACATGCGCCGCGGGGCCTGGCTGGCCGCCGCGCGGCGCGGATCCTACGTCGTGGAACACTACTCCGGTGCGGACGCCGTACCCGAAGCCCTGGCGGTCATGGTGCGGGCCTACCGGCAACTGGAGATGGACGACCTGTCGCAGGACGCCTTACGGGTCCTGATGATGAACTTCCCGGAGCGCGCCGAAGGGATGGACCTGGCGGCGCATTCCCCCGCCCGGGATGAAGACTGACCTGACCCACACCACGAGGAGAGCGCCAGGATGTGGAACTTCTTTCAGACGGTGAGACACCGCCATTCCATCCGACGCTACCAGGCGGACATGCCGGTGGAACCCGAGAAGCTGCATGCCATCCTGGAGACGGCCGTGGCTGCCCCCTCCGCGGGGGATCTTCAGTCCTACCGCATCGTCTGCGTCAGCGATCCCGCCCTGCGCCAGCAACTCACGGAGGCCGCCGATGGACAGGCCTTCGTGGCCCAGGCCCCGGTCACCCTGGTCTTTTGCACCGATAGCGAACGGTCCGGTCAGCAGTACGGCCAGCGGGGACGCGAGCTCTTCGCCCTGCAGGACGCCACCATCGCCGCCGCCTACGCCCAGCTGGCGGCGGTGGCCGCGGGCATGGGATCCACCTGGGTGGGGTTCTTCGACGAGCAGGCCGTCATGCGTGCCCTGGACCTGGCCGAGGGACTTCGACCCGTGGCCCTGCTGTGCATCGGCTACCCGGCGGAACTGCCGGAGGAATCCCACCGGCGTCGCCTGGATGAGGTGGTGACCCACCGCTGACCGGGGAGGCTGCTTCTCCCCCCCCGGACCCGGGCACCGACTCAGAGGGCGTCGCTGTTCTCCTCGCCGGTGCGGATGCGGATGGCCCGCTCCATGTCGCTGACGAAGATCTTGCCATCGCCGATCTTGCCGGTGCGCGCGGCCTTGATGATGGCCTCGACGCAGGCATCCACGAGGCCGTCGTCCACCCCGATCTCCAGCTTCACCTTGGGGATGAAGTCCACCACGTACTCGGCGCCGCGATAGAGTTCGGTATGGCCCTTCTGCCGCCCGAATCCCTTCACCTCCGTGGCGGTGAGGCCGGTGACGCCGATCTCCATCAGCGCCTCGCGCACGTCCTCGAGTTTGAACGGCTTGATGATGGCTTCGATCTTCTTCATGGGATCAGTCTTCCTGCGCAGTCATGGAGGCGGCCAACATGCCACAAACGGTTTATTTTAGCAGCCGCCCATAGCCGGATGTAATGGGATAGCGCCGGTCCTTGCCGAAGGCCCGGCGGGTCACCCGGACCCCCGGCGGCGCCTGGCGACGCTTGTACTCGTTGCGCAGCACCAGGCCGATGACCCGGCGCACCACGGCCTCATCGAAACCCGCCTCCACGATCTGGGTGAAGGACTGGTCCCGCTCCACGAACCGCTCCAGGATGGGATCCAGCACCGCGTAAGGTGGCAGGCTGTCCTCGTCCTGTTGCCCCGGAGCCAGTTCCGCCGAGGGGGGACGATCGATGACCCGCTGGGGGATGGCCGGACCACGGGCATTGCGAAACCGGGCCAGGCGGTAGACCCAGAGCTTGGAGACATCCTTGAGGGGGGCGAATCCACCGGCCATGTCCCCGTAGAGGGTGGCATACCCCACCGCCAGCTCGCTCTTGTTGCCGGTGGTCAGGAGCATGCGCCCCGTCTTGTTGGAGAAGGCCATGAGGATGGTCCCCCGGCAGCGGGCCTGGATGTTCTCCTCGGTGGTATCCGCCGCCAAGCCGGAGAAGGCCTCCGCCAGGCCCGCCATGAAGGCCTCCACCATGGGGGCGATGGGGATCTCCCTGAAATGCACCCCCAGCAGCCGTGCCTGGGCCCGGGCATCCTCCCGGCTCATGTCCGCGGTATAGCGGTAGGGCATCATGACGGCCTCCACCGCCTCCGGCCCCAGGGCATCCACGGCGATGCACAGGGCCAGGGCCGAGTCGATGCCGCCGGAGAGTCCCAGCACCACCCCCTTGAAGCCGTTCTTGTTGACATAGTCCCGCACCCCCAGGACCAGCGCGTCGTAGAGGCTGGCCTCGGGGGGCTGGGGCGGCGCCATGACCCCGCCGGCGAGCCGCGCGCGTCCCGCCTCCCGGCGCACCTCCAGGACGGGGCCATCCTCCCGCCACGGGGGCGCCGCGAGACGCAGCTCCCCGTCGGCGTCCCCCGCCAGGGAATGGCCATCGAAGACCAGTTCGTCCTGCCCCCCCACCAGGTTGACGTAGATCACCGGCAGCCCCGTCTCCCGGACGCGGGCCCGCAGGACCTGAACCCGCTCATCGTGCTTGCCCAGGTGATAGGGGGAGGCGTTGATATTGAGGATCAGCTCGGCCCCCGACTCCCGGGCCTGGGTGGCCGGTCCCGGGGACCAGATGTCCTCACAGATGGTGACCCCCGCACGAATCCCCCCCACGTCCACCACACAGGGGGCCTGGCCGGGCTGGAAGTAGCGCTTCTCGTCAAAGACGCTGTAGTTGGGCAGGATCTGCTTGTCGTAGCGGGCGGCCACGGCCCCATCCCGCAGGAGCACGGCGCTGTTGTAGAGGGTCTCCCCCTCCTGCAGCGGCAGACCCAGCAGGCAATCGATGCCGCGGGTCTCCCGGGCCACGTCCTCCAGGGCCCGGACGGCCCGCTGCAACAGGCTCCCGCGCAGGAGCAGGTCTTCCGGCGGATACCCGGTGAGGGCCAGCTCCGGGAACAGGACCAGGGCGGCCCCGTCCCGGTCCCGGGCCTTCCGGGCGGCCCGGATGATCCGCTCGGCATTGCCTTCCACATCCCCCACCAGGAGATTCACCTGGGCCAGGGCGACGCGGATCGTCTGGTTCATGAGCGGGTCAGGGGATCGGGGCATGGCGGTCCGTAAGAAAGGGGGACGGGCCCCTCCGGGGCGTGGGGCCGGTGCGGGCAGGGGCGTCGTTCAAGGGATCAACCCAGCAGGGTCTGCATGCGCTGCCCCATGTCCGCCGGGGAATGCACCACCGTCACCCCGGCAGCCTCCAGGGCGGCGAACTTCTGGTCCGCCGTACCCCGCCCCCCGGAGACGATGGCCCCGGCGTGCCCCATGCGGCGGCCCGGAGGCGCCGTCACCCCGGCGATGTAGGCCACCACCGGTTTGGTGACATGGGCGCGGATGTAATCGGCGGCGGCCTCCTCGGCGGTACCGCCGATCTCCCCCACCAGGATGATCCCCTCGGTGCGCTCATCCTCCTGGAACAGCGCCAGGCAGTCCACGAAGTCCATCCCCTGGATGGGATCGCCGCCGATGCCCACGCAGGTGCTCTGCCCGAGCCCGGTCTCCGTGGTCTGCTGCACGGCCTCGTAGGTGAGGGTCCCCGAGCGGGAGACGATGCCCACCCGGCCGGGGGCGTGGATATGCCCCGGCATGATGCCGATCTTGCATTCCCCCGGCGTGATGATGCCGGGGCAGTTGGGCCCGATGAGCCGGATATCCCGCCCCTGGAGCGCGGCGTGGACCTTGAGCATGTCCAGCGCCGGGATCCCCTCGGTGATGCAGACGATGACCCGGATGCCGGCGTCCGCCGCCTCCAGGATGGCATCGGCGGCGAAAGCGGCCGGCACGTAGATCATGGTGGCCTCGGCCCCGGTCTGTGCCACGGCCTCGTGCACGGTGTTGAACACCGGCAGCCCCAGGTGACGCTGCCCCCCCTTGCCGGGGGTGACGCCGCCCACCATGCGGGTGCCGTAGGCGATGGACTGCTCGGAATGGAAGGTCCCCTGCCGGCCGGTGAAGCCCTGGCAGATGACCCGGGTGTGCTTATCGATCAGGATGCTCATGAAAGATCCGCGTCGGCCTCGTCGTCGGATGCGGCGCGGACGCCGCCCTGGATGCAGGTCCGGGTCACCCCCCGGCCGCCTCCACCACCCGGCGGGCGCCGTCGGTCAACCCCCGTGCGGTGATGATGTTGAGTCCGCTCTCCGCCAGCAGGCGCCGACCCTGTTCCACGTTGGTGCCCTCCAGGCGCACCACCACCGGCACCTCCACGTGCACCTCCGACACCGCGGCGATGATGCCCTCGGCGATGAGGTCACAGCGCACGATCCCCCCGAAGATGTTCACGAAGACAGCGCGCACCGCGTCGTCGGAGAGGATCAGCTTGAAGGCCTCGGTCACCCGGGCCGCGGTGGTCCCTCCGCCCACGTCCAGGAAGTTGGCCGGTTGGCCGCCGTGCAGCTGGATCAGGTCCATGGTCGCCATGGCCAGCCCGGCACCGTTGACCATGCAGCCGATGTTGCCGTCCAGGCGCACGTAGTTGAGTTCGTGCTCCCGGGCCCGGGCCTCCCGGGGATCCTCCTGGCGGATGTCCCGCAGGGCCGCCAGTTCGGGATGACGGCCCAGGGCGTTGTCGTCCACGTTGACCTTGGCGTCCAGGGCCACCAGATCCCCGGCGCCCGTCACCACCAGTGGGTTGATCTCCACGAGACTGGCGTCGCTGGAGATGAACAGGTCGTAGAGCCGCGAGAGCAGTGCCACGAAGGTGGACACCTGCGACCCCTCAAGCCCCAGGGCGAAGGCGGCCCGACGCGCCTGGTAGGGCATCAGACCGGTCACCGGATCCACCAGCAGGGTCAGGAGCCTTTCCGGAGTCCGGGCCGCCACCTCCTCGATATCCACCCCCCCGGCCTCGGAGAGGATCACCGCCACCCGCGCGCTGGTCCGGTCCACCAGCAGACTGAGATAGAGCTCCCGGTGGATGTCGGTGAGGGCCTCCACCAGGACGGTATCCACCGGTAACCCCCCGGGACCCGTCTGGTGGGTGACCAGATGCCCCCGCAGCAGTTCGTCCACCGCCGCACGCAGCGCGTCGGTGCCGCTCACCCGGCGCACGCCCCCGGCCTTGCCCCGGCCGCCCGCGTGCACCTGGGCCTTGACCACCCACGCCTCGCCGCCCAGCTGCCGTGCGGCATCCTCCACCTCCGCGGTATCCCCCACGGGCACACCCGCCGGCACCGGGATCCGGTACCGGCCGAAGAGGGCCTTCGCCTGAAACTCGTGCAGGTTCATAAGATCGGAGTATCCAAGGGATGGGTTCCGCTGGCAACCACCGACCCGGTCCCGGGCCGTGTGGACTCACCGCCAGCGCCGTTTCTGTAGTACCTTTTCCGGCATCATCCAAACCGGCTCACGCGACCGATGCACATCCTGTTTCTCATCGCCTCAATCGTGCTGCTCTTCATGGTGGTCCGCCTGCTGCTGCGCACCCCCGACGTGAAACGTCCCGCCCCGGGCCAGCTGGGCAGCCGCAGGATGGTACGCTGCGACTACTGCGGGCTGCACGTGCCCGAGGAGGAGGCCGTGCACGACGGCAACCGGGCGTACTGTTCCGCGGACCACCGCCGACTCGCCATGGCACCGGAGTCTACACGAGAATAACGGCACCTGCTGCGCCCGGTACGCGTCCGAGACATGCGCGGCAACACGGCCATCCCCGGCCTGGACATCACGGCGGGACGCCCGCCGGAAGAGACCTGGCGGGCACTGCGGCTGTTCGCACTCTATCGCTTCTTCGTGGCCGGGCTCCTGCTGGCCCTGATGCTCCTGGGCACGGGGCCGGATGCCCTGGGCAGCACCCATCCCCGGCTCTTCCTCACCGGGGCCCTGGTCTACCTGGCCCTGAGTCTGTTCTTCGGGTTCGGGGCACGGCTGCGGCGTCCCGGGCCGGAGTTGCAGATCCCCCTACAGGGCGTGGCCGACGTGGCCCTGATCACCCTGCTGACCCACGCCAGCGGCGGGATCGGCAGCGGCCTGGGGATGCTGGCCATCCCCGTCGTGGCGGGCCTGGGCCTGCTGGCCCCGGGTCGCCCGGCCCTGTTCTTCGCCGCCCTGGCCTCCCTGGCATTGCTGTTCTCCCAGTTGCACACCGGTCTGAGGGATCCCTCCGACGATGCAGGACTCACCCAGACCGGGCTCCTGGGGGCCGGTCTCTTCGCCACCGCCCTGCTGGCACTGGTGCTCTCGCGGCGGGCACGGGAGAGCGAGGCCCTGGCCCGGCGCCACAGCATCGACCTGGCCAACCTGGCCGAGCTCAACGCCCACATCATCGAACGCATGCAATCGGGCATCATCGTGGTCAACGACAACGGCCAGGTCTACCTCATCAACGAGGCCGCCTGGGCCCTGCTTGGGCATCCCGCCGCCGACCGCCCCAGGATACTGGAACGCCTCGCCCCGGGTGTGGGCGCGGCCTGGCAGCAGTGGCTCCGGACCCTGCCCGCGGGGGAGGATCTTCACACCATCCCCGCCGACACCCACGGCCCGGAACTGCGGGTGCGCTTCACGCGTCTGGGGGTGGACCAGGCGGTGGGCACCCTCATCTTCATGGAGGACACGGCGGAGCTTCGCCACCAGATGCAGGCGGCGAAACTGGCCTCCCTGGGCCGACTGACCGCCAGTATCGCCCACGAGATCCGCAACCCCCTGGGGGCCATCAGCCACGCCGCGCAGCTATTGGGGGAATCCGAGGCCCTGGAGACGCCGGACCGGCGTCTGGCAGGGATCATCCAGGACCAGAGTCGGCGGATGAACCGCCTCATCGAGAACATCCTGGGCCTGTCTCGGCGGACCGCCCCACGATCCGAGACCCTGGAGCTCGCCCCCTGGGTGCAGGCCTTCGCCCGGGAATTCCGCGGCCACCACCACCTGGCGACGGAGCAACTGGAGGTGGCCCTGGCCCCGGAGGGGTTGCACGGAAGGTTCGATCCCGAACAGCTCCATCAGGTGCTCTGGAACCTGTGCCTGAACGCCCTGCGTTACGGCACCCGGGATGGCGCCCCCCCGCACATCCGCATCCAGGGTGGCATCGATCCCCCCTCTTCCCGACCCTTTCTGGATGTCCTGGATGAAGGCCACGGGGTCAACCCCGCCATCCTGAGGCGGTTGTTCGAGCCCTTCGTCACATCCGGGGCCCAGGGCACGGGGCTTGGTCTGTACATTGCAAGGGAGCTGTGCGAAAACAATGGGGGGGCATTGGAATACCTCCCGCTGCCCACGGGCGGCAGCTGCTTTCGCATCCGATTCCCCGCGCAGGAGCCGCGCGGGGCCGCACCGCCTGCCTGAGCCAAGACCAGCACCCCATGGGCATCCGCAACGTTCTGATCATCGACGACGAACCCGATATCCGGGAGCTGCTGGAGATCACCCTGGGGCGGATGAAACTGCAGACCCGTGCCGCCAGTTCGCTGGCGGAGGCCCGGCAGTCCCTGGCGTCCGAGCGTTTCGACCTGTGCCTTACGGATATGCGCCTCCCGGACGGGGACGGCATCGAACTGGTGCAGCACATCCAGGACTGTCATCCCCAGCTACCAGTGGCGGTGATCACCGCCTACGGCTGCATGGAAACGGCGGTACAGGCCCTGAAGGCCGGGGCCTTCGACTTCGTCTCCAAGCCGGTGGAACTCAAGACCCTCCGGGACCTGGTGAACACGGCCCTGAAGCTCTCCGACGGTGATGCATCGCCCCGCCCCCGGGTGGCCGAGGAGGAGCCGCTGCTGGGGGACGCCCCGGCCATGCGCCGGATGAAGGAAACCCTGGTCAAGCTGGCGCGCAGCCAGGCCCCGGTCTATATTCTCGGGGAATCCGGCAGCGGCAAGGAACGGGTGGCCCGGGAGATCCACCGGCTGGGACCGCGCGCGGATCACCCGTTCGTACCGGTGAACTGCGGCGCCATCCCCACGGAACTGATGGAGAGCGAGTTCTTCGGGCACGTCAAGGGAAGCTTCACCGGGGCTGCCTCCGACCGCCCCGGGCTCTTCCAGGCGGCCCACGGGGGTACCCTGTTCCTCGATGAGGTGGCGGAACTGCCCCTGCACATGCAGGTGAAGCTCCTGCGGGCCATTCAGGAGCGGGCCGTCCGCCCTGTGGGGGCCCGGATGGAGACCACCACCGACGTGCGCATCCTCTCCGCCTCCCACAAGGACCTGGGCCAGGAGGTCCAGGCAGGCCGCTTCCGCCAGGACCTGTTCTACCGACTCAATGTCATCGAACTGCGCGTGCCCAGCCTGCGGGAGCGCATCGAGGACCTGCCCAGGCTGGCGGAACACATCCTGGACCGCCTGGAACGGCGCGATGCGCAGGGCCGGCGACGACTCAGCCCGGAGGCCCTGACCCGTCTGGAGCACTATGATTACCCCGGAAACGTCCGGGAGCTGGAGAACATCCTGGAGCGGGCCGCCACCCTCTCCGAGGCGGAGGTCATCGACCCGGAGGATCTGCAGTTCCCCGGCGCCAACGATGTGGCACCGCACCAGGATTCCGGACAGCCCCTGGAGGTACGGCTTGCATCGGAGGAGAAGCAGACCCTGCTTCAGGTCCTGGAACGCACTGACGGCGATCAGGCGGCGGCGGCCCGGATGCTGGGACTGACTCCACGCCAGATACGCTACCGCCTCCGGGCAATGAAACTCGACAAGGACTGACGCCCGGGGCCGCATCCGGCGGCAGGCGGCAGGCCAAGCCCACCCTGAATCCACAGCAGATACGGTCCCCCATGTCGACACCCGCCAGCTCCCTGCCCCTCAGCGGCCTCGCCCGAAGACTGGTCCACGACGGCCTGCTCAACGAGGCCGACGCCAACCGGGCCATGGAACAGTCCCGCAAGAAGCGCGTCCCTCTGGTGGCCTGCCTCGTGGACGAGAAGCTGGTGAACGCCCGCGACCTGGCCCAGGCGGCGGCGGAGGAGTTCGGCACCCCCGTCTTCGACCTGGAGGCCCTGGACCGGGAACACCTGCCCCGGAACATCGTGGATGAGAAGCTGGTACGCCAGCACCAGGCCCTGCCCCTCTACCGCAGGGGGAACCGGCTCTTCGTCGGCCTGGCCGACCCCATGAACCTCACCGCCCTGGACGAGATCAAGTTCAACACCGGCATCGCCACCGAACCGGTCCTGGTGGAGCAGGACAAGCTCTCCCGGCTGATCGAGGACAGTCTCAACGACTCCCGGAGCATGATGGAGGGCCTCATGGACGAGGACCTGGATGACCTCCAGATGCGGGGCGAGGACGACGACAAGGGTGCGGAGGTCTCCGAGAGCGAGGTGGACGACACCCCCGTGGTGCGCTTCGTCAACAAGGTCATGCTGGATGCCATCAACAAGAAGGCATCGGACATCCACTTCGAACCCTATGAACGGGAATTCCGGGTGCGCTTTCGCATGGACGGGGTGCTCACCGAGGTGGCCCACCCCCCGGTGAACCTGGCGCCGCGCATCATCGCCCGCATCAAGGTCCTCTCCCGCATGGACATCTCCGAGCGGCGCATCCCCCAGGACGGGCGCATCAAGATGCAGCTCTCGCGCAACCGGGCCATCGATTTTCGCGTCAACACCTGCCCCACCCTCTACGGCGAGAAGGTGGTGCTGCGCATCCTGGACCCCACCAGCGCCTTTCTGGGCATCGACGAGCTGGGTTACGAGCCGCACCAGAAGGCCCTCTACATGAATGCCCTGAGCAAGCCCTACGGCATGATCCTGGTGACCGGCCCCACCGGATCGGGGAAGACCGTGTCCCTCTACACCGGCCTGGGCATCCTCAACACGCCGGACCGCAACATCTCCACCGCCGAGGACCCGGCGGAGATCAACATGCCCGGCATCAACCAGGTGAACGTCAACCCCAAGGTGGGCCTCACCTTCGCCAGCGCCCTGCGGGCCTTCCTGCGCCAGGACCCGGACGTGATCATGGTGGGGGAGATCCGCGACCTGGAGACGGCGGAGATCGCCATCAAGGCGGCGCAGACGGGCCACCTGGTGCTCTCCACCCTGCACACCAACGACGCCCCCCAGACCCTCACCCGGCTGGCCAACATGGGGGTGCCCTCCTATAACATCGCCTCCTCCATCCTGCTGATCATCGCCCAGC
Organism: Ectothiorhodospira sp.; assembly: GCA_046546415.1. GTDB lineage: Bacteria > Pseudomonadota > Gammaproteobacteria > Ectothiorhodospirales > Ectothiorhodospiraceae > Ectothiorhodospira. The sequence goes on along the minus strand of JBKGXY010000002.1, from coordinate 4,053 downwards.
GACTGGCCCGGCGCCTGTGCAACCACTGCAAGGCCCCCGAGGAGGTGCCGGAGGAGGTGCTGCTGGAGGAAGGCTTCGGCGAGGAGGAGGTGCGCGAGGGTTTCACGCTGTACAAGCCCGTGGGCTGTGACCGCTGCACCCTGGGCTACAAGGGGCGAGTGGGGATCTACCAGGTCCTGCCCATCTCGGAGCAGATGCAGCGACTGATCCTGGAAGGGGGCAACGCCATGCAACTGGCGGAGCAATCCCGCAAGGAGGGGGTGGATGATCTTCGCCGCGCCGGACTGCTCAAGGTCAAGGCGGGCATCACCAGCCTTGAAGAAATCAACCGCGTCACCAAGGACTAAGTCATGGCCGAGAGCACCACCATCTTCGTCTGGGAAGGCGTGGACAAGAAAGGGACACGGGTCAAGGGGGAGACCACCGCCTCAAGCGAGAACCTGGCCAAGGCCGAACTCCGGCGCCAGGGCATCAACCCCCTGAAGGTGCGCAAGAAACCCAAGCCCCTGTTCGGAACAAAGAAGAAGATCACCCCCAAGGATGTGGCGGTCTTTCTGCGGCAGATGTCCACCATGATGAGCGCCGGGGTCCCCCTGGTACAGGCCTTCGAGATCGTGGGACGCGGACATGAGAATCCCTCCATGCAGGAACTCATCATCCGCATCAAGTCGGATGTGGAGGGCGGTTCCACCTTCGCCAGCGCCCTGAGCAAGCACCCGCTGCAGTTCGACGAACTGGTGGTCAACCTGGTGGGCGCCGGCGAGCAGTCCGGCGCCCTGGAGACCCTCCTGAACCGCATCGCCACCTACAAGGAGAAGACCGAGTCCCTCAAGGCCAAGATCAAGAAGGCCATGTTCTATCCCGCGGCGGTCATCGTCGTGGCCTTCATCGTCACCGCCATCCTGCTGATCTTCGTGGTGCCCCAGTTCCAGGACCTGTTCCGCGGCTTCGGGGCCGACCTGCCGGTCTTCACCCGCTTCGTCATCGGCATCTCCGAGTTCTTCCAGGCCTACTGGTGGGCCGTCTTCGGGGGCATCGCCCTGGCCGTCGTCGCCTTCACCCAGGCCCACAGACGATCCCCCGCCTTCCGCCGGCGGCTGGACCTGCTCTCCCTGCGCATCCCTGTGATCGGTGAACTCCTGCGCAAGGCGGCCATCGCCCGCTTCGCCCGCACCCTGTCCACCATGTTCTCCGCCGGTGTCCCCCTGGTGGAGGCCATGCAGTCGGTGGCCGGGGCCACCGGTAACGCCCTCTACCACGAGGCCACCCTGCGCATGCGGGACGAGACGGCCGGCGGCACCCAGTTGCAGCAGGCCATGCGCAACACCGGGGTGTTCCCCAACATGGTGGTGCAGATGGTGGCCATCGGCGAGGAATCCGGGTCCCTGGACGAGATGCTGGCCAAGGTGGCCGATTTCTACGAGGAGGAGGTGGACAATATGGTGGATGCCCTCTCCAGCCTCATGGAGCCCATGATCATGGCCTTTCTGGGGGTCGTCGTGGGTGGCCTGGTGATCGCCATGTATCTGCCCATCTTCCAGCTGGGGTCGGTGGTATGATGGACCTCCTCGCCGCCCAGCCCGCCGTGCTCCTGTCCGCCACCGCCCTGCTGGGGCTGGTCATCGGGAGCTTTCTCAACGTGCTCATCCACCGCTTGCCACTGATGATGGAACGCCAGTGGCAACGCGAGGCCCGGGCCTGGCTGGGGGAGGAGGCCCCAACCGGAGAGGGGACGGACAGGCCCTTCAACCTGCTGGTGCCCCGTTCCCGCTGCCCGGCCTGCGGACACCGGATCCGGGTCCGGGAGAACATCCCCGTGCTCAGCTACCTGATCCTGCGCGGCCGCTGCGCCGCCTGCCGCACCCGCATCTCTCCCCAGTATCCCCTGGTGGAGACGGCGGCGGCGGTGCTCGCGGTGACCGTCATCGCCCATTTCGGGGCCACCTGGGCCGGCGCGGCCGCCCTGCTCCTCACCTGGTCCCTGCTGGCCCTGGCGGTCATCGACCTGCGCACCAGCCTGCTGCCGGACACCCTCACCCTGCCGGTGCTCTGGCTCGGACTGGTCCTCAACCTGGGCGGGATCTTCACCGACCCCACCAGCAGCCTGCTGGGCGCCGTCCTGGGCTACCTCAGCCTCTGGAGCGTCTACCAGGCCTTTCGCCTGCTCACGGGCAAGGAGGGCATGGGCTATGGCGACTTCAAGCTCTTCGCCCTGCTGGGGGCCTGGCTGGGCTGGCAGATGCTGCCGCTGATCATCCTCCTGGCCTCCCTGGTGGGCGCGTTGGTGGGACTCACCCTGATCGTGCTGCGCGGCCGCGACCGCGAACTGCCCATCCCCTTCGGCCCCTACCTGGCCGCCGCCGGCTGGATCGCCCTGCTCTGGGGGGAACCCATGGTCACGGCCTACCTGCGCAGCGCGGGCCTGGCCGGATGATGTCCCGAAGGGCATCCCCCACCCGGGCCCCCTCCCGGGATGCGCCCTTCACCGTCGGCCTGACCGGCGGCATCGGCAGCGGCAAATCCACCGTGGCCCGCCTCTTCGAGTCCCGTGGGGCCGGCGTCATCGATGCCGACGTGGTGGCCCGGCAGGTGGTGGAACCGGGTTCCCCCGGGCTCCGGGCCCTGGTGGAGGCCTTCGGGGAGGGGATCCTGGATCCGCAGGGGCACCTGGACCGCTCCGCCCTGCGGGAGCGCGTCTTTCAGAACAGCCAAGCCCGTCACAGACTGGAAGGAATCCTTCACCCTATGATCTGGGAGGCAATAGATCACCAAAAAACAACAACTAAGGCCCCCTACTGCCTGTTGGTGGTCCCCCTGCTGGTAGAGTCCGGGATGCAGCACCGGGTGGACCGGGTGCTGGTGGTGGACTGTCCTGAGCCCCTGCAGTTGCAGCGGGCAGGGGTGCGGGACGGCGTATCGCCACAGCAGATCCAGGCCATCCTGGAGGTCCAGGCCCCACGAGGGCAGCGGCTGGAGGCCGCGGATGACATCCTCGACAACAGCGGCCCCCCCAGCGAACTGGAGCCGCGGGTGGAGACCCTGCACCGCCGCTATCTGAAACTGGCCGCCTCCGCCGGGGACACCTGACTGGCCTCCCCGGGCCGAGGTGAGGACATGTTTGTGAATTTCGGTCGCAGAACGGACAATAGAGATCATGCGCCCCAGCCACTGCCCCCGGGTCCAGCCGTGAAGGGATCCGTCATCTACGAACAACCCCTGCACGAGCGCATGCGCCTGTTCATGCGCCTGGAGGTGCTGATGCGGCGCTTCCAGCACAGCCTGCAGCAGGACAGTACCCCGGACACCCACCATTGCCTGCTCACCCTGATCGAACTGATCAATCTCACCCACCGGGTGGACCTCAAGCGCGAGCTCATGAAGGAGCTGGAACGTCAGGTGGCCCATTTCAGCCGGCTCACGGAGGAGCCCGAAGTGGACACCCGGCGGCTGCGGGCGGTGATGGAACAACAGCGCCGACTCATCGAGTCCATCCATACCCTGAGCGGCCAGCTGGATCAGGCGGTCAAGGGGAGTGACTTCTTCAACAGCATCCGGCAGCGGGCAACCATTCCCGGGGGGACCTGTGACTTCGACCTGCCGGCCTACCACTTCTGGCTGATGCGCCCGGCGGCGGAACGCCGGCGGCAGCTGGAGGAATGGGCGGCCCCCTTCTCCGTGGTGCAGGAGGCTGTGGCCCTGATCCTCAAGCTGGCGCGCGAGAGCGGGCATCCCAGGGAACTGACGGCACCCCGGGGCTTCCACGAGCAGACCCTGGATCCCGGCCAGCCCTGGCAGATGATCCGCATCGCCCTGCCGCAGAATGCCCCCTGCTACCCCGAGATCAGCGCCGGACGGCAGCGGTTCAACGTGCGCTTCCTGGAGCCCGGGGACCTGCGCAACCGGGCCCCGCAGTGCGAACGGGATGTGGATTTCGTCCTCAGCTGCTGTGCGCTGTAGCGCCCTGGCAGACCGGGATCACCCGCCGACCACCTCCCCCTGCCACAGGCCGCGGATCCCCGCCACGCCCTGGCCTCCGCAGGCCCTGGCGCGGGG
>JBKGXY010000001.1:0-46488 GCA_046546415.1 Ectothiorhodospira sp. | reverse complement strand
TCTATCTCGTCTCCGACCGCCTGCAGCGGGTGGACTGGGTCTGGATCCGCAAGCACCCCGCCGGGAGCGGGGCCTGGGCCGGGTTCATCGGCGGGGTGCTGGGGGGGACAGTGAACGTGGGCGGTCCGGCCCTGATGATCTACTTCCTGGAACTGCGTGTCCCGCCGCTGGTACTGGTGCAGGCCATCAACCTGTGCTTCCTCCTGGGCAAGACCACCCAGGCCGTCACCTTCACCGCCCTGGGATTTGTCGGTGCGCCCCTGCTGCAAACCGTCCCACCCCTGCTCATCGCCTCCCTGGTGGGTCTGAGATCCGGCATGTGGATCCGGGACCGGGTGGATGCCCCGACCTACCGGGTATGGCTACGGGGTCTGTTGTGGCTGCTCTGCGGGCTTCTGGTGGTGCAGTTCCTCCGGGAACTCTGAGACCCTACCCCGCAGCGCCCCCCCCACCCCTCTTGCTGGTTCCGGAGGGCTTCTTCCCTTCTCCACCACCGGTCCGCTGCAGTTCCTTCAGGCTCTCGCGAAAGCGATCATCCAGTTGTTTCATGGAGGCCTCCTGCGCCTGGAGCACTTGCCTGGAAGCCTCCTGCAGATGACCGCTCATGCGATCGTAGATCCGTTCCACCAGTGCCATCTGGTGCGCTGTCCGCTTTTCCGGATCTTCGTCCACCACCTGGCGCGTGCCCTGGCTCACCTCCTCGAAGACCTCGCGCATCAGGTCCGACTGATGGCGCATCAGGGTCTCGGTGCCCTCCATCAAAGTACGGTTGGCGGCCACCACCGCCTCCACGTTCCTGCGCTGGGCCTCCATGAGGGCCTGCATGTCCATGGGCGGCATGCCGTACTGCTGCATGATCTGCCGCCCCTGTTCCATGAACCGGTTGGGATCGAACATCTGCATCAGCTCGGAGACGTCAAAGGGGTTCTTCTGCTCAGCCATCGGTCTTCCTCCTCATCACCGGGGAACACGGGTACCGCCTCCCCATGCAGACAAGCGTAGCAGCCCCCCGATCCCTACGCCGACCCTATTGGCCCCTGGGGATCCGGGCACAACCCTGTGGATAGGTTGTATGCAACCCAGGGACAACCCGACCGACTTCCTTTATCCACAATCCACACACAGGCTATCCGGGCTTTGCCCAAAGGGACACGCACACGCCGAAAAGCCTCTAAACCATTGTATTTAATCATCTTCTTTGCGGTTATCCAGAGCGCACCCCGAGCCTAATTATTACTATGATCCTTTCCAATACAAAAACAGTTACAAACCCTCCGGTATCCCGAAAACGGCCTCGTGGGGGACCGGAACTGGCCGGTCGCGGGGGTGCACCGCTTCAATCCTGAAGCCGGATATGGGTCAGGGCCGTGGCCTCGTCGGGCACGGTCTGCAGATCCTCGTGGAAGATGCTGGGGATCTCCCGGGGCCGGCCACTGGCGGCATCCACGAAGACCCACTGGGTGCGGGCCCGTACCACCGGTTTCAGGTCATGGGGGCGGACGAAGCAATAGCCCCGGGGGGACTGCCGGCGGCCCAGGGCCTCCACCCACGTGAGCAACAGCAACTCATCCCCGGCATGGGTGGGTCGCAGGTATTCAATGTGATGGGAGCGCACCACCCAGGTGGCCCCCAGGGAACGGTATCGCGCCAGGGTCCATCCCCGGGCGGCGGAATGGGCCAGGGCGATCTCCTGCATCCAGCGCAGGTATTCCAGGTTGTTGGTATGCCCGTTGAGGTCGATGGCCCCGGGGGGGACCCGGATACGGCGCACATAGACGGGGCCCGCGGGACCCTGTTCCTGGTCGTCTGGTAAGCAGGCTGGCTGGCTCATGGGGTATCTGCTGCTGCACATCGCCTTCGTGGTATCGGCGTTTGCCATAGGCTATCTGGATAAGCTCACCCGGGAAAAGTAGCCATCTGAGGCCGCGGCCCGTACCGGCCGGCTGTATGGACGGGCGGATTGCCCCAATGGAGGGGAGGAGCGATGGGGGTGCAGTCACTGGACGGTTCCGGAGGCCTATGGGTATGATCCCATCCCAGTCCTGTGCAAAGAGGGACCCCCTTGTGGACCCTGATCCCGCACCATCCCGTACCTGCATTGGTTCTGCATACGGGCCGGCCGCCCGATGATCGAAACCCTTCTCGCCCTCCTCTTCGGCATCCTGGTCATTCTGGCGATCATTGCCGCCAACGGGTACTTCGTGGCCCAGGAGTTCGCCTTCATGGCGGTGGACCGCACGCGGCTCGCCGCACTGGCCGCTGGCGGGGACGCCTCGGCCAAGCGAGCGCTGGCGGTCACCAAACGGACCAGCTTCATGCTTTCGGGCGCCCAGCTTGGCATCACCGTCACCGGGCTGCTGGTGGGGTATGTCGCGGAACCCCTGGTCGGCGAGTCCCTGGGCATCCTCCTCATGCACACGGGTCTGTCCGTTGACTCCGGTATCGCGGTCGGCACGGTCATGGCGCTGGTGGTTGCCACGATCGTTCAGATGACCCTTGGTGAGCTCTATCCCAAGAACCTCGCCATCGCCAATCCGGATCCCCTCTCCCGTGGGCTGGCCCGCTCCACCCTGCTCTATATGTCGGTCTTCAGCTGGTTCATCAGCTTCTTCGACCGATCCGCCACCCTGTTTCTGCGCATGCTCCGCATCGAACCCGTTCATGACCTGGACGTGAGCGCCTCCGAGAAGGATCTGCCACACATCATCGCGCGGTCACGCGAGAGCGGCGATCTGCCCGGGGAGCTTTCCATCATGATGGACCGCATCCTCGATTTCCCTCATCGGGATGTGGAACATGCCATGGTGCCGCGGACCCGGGTGGACTGGGTGGAGCCCGGCACCACCCTGGAGGAGTTGATCCGTCTCATGGCGCTGGCACACACCCGTTACCCTGTCATCGATGAGGATGATGTGCCGGTGGGGGTCGTGCACCTAGCCGATGTGCTCCCCCTCATGGATGCGGGGCAGACCCGGAAAACGGTGGCCTCCGTGATGCGACCGGCCAGCGTATTGCCTACCCTGATGCCGCTGCCCGATGCCCTGGAGCAGCTGGCGCAGTCCACTCATCAGCTCGCCTGCGTGATCGACGAGTATGGTGGTTTCGCCGGGGTCCTCACCATTGAGGATCTCGCCATGGAAATCGTCGGTGAGATCACCGACGAGCATGATGTCGCGCTCGGTACCGGGGTCGTTCAGGAGGCGGAGGACACCTGGATCATGGAAGGCGAGGTGCACCTGGACGAGGTCGAAAGGACCATCGGACATGATCTGCCGCGGGGGGATGTGGAGACCGTGGCCGGCATGCTCATCGCCGAGCTCGGGGCCCTGCCCAAGGAGGGCGACACGGTCCCGATCGATCTGCCGGTGGATCCCGCCGAACTGGTCTCGGAGGCCCCGGTACGTCAGCGGCTCGAGATCGATGTGCTGTGTATCGAGCGGCATATCCCCACCCAGGTACGTGTTCGGCTGATCCAGGTGCCCCTGACCGGGGAAGATCGATGAACGATCCGCTGATCGTCACATTACTGACCGTCGCGCTCATCGCGTTGAGCGCCTTCTTCGTCGTCATCGAGTTTGCCCTGCTTGGGGCACGGCGCCATCGCCTGGAGGAGTTGGCGGCACACAGCCCCTCGGCACGGGCCGCGCTGCGCGGCATGAATGATCTGACCCTGATGCTTGCCGGCGCACAGCTGGGGATCACCTTCTGTACCTTTGCCCTGGGCGCGGTGACCAAACCGGCGGTGGATTACTCGCTTGGCCCCGTCCTTCTTGCCTGGGGTATCCCGGATTGGGTGGCCGGTGGCGCAGCGTTCGGGATCGCACTCTTTGTGGTGACCTTCCTGCACCTGGTGGTCGGAGAGATGGCGCCCAAGTCATGGGCCATCGCGCATCCGGAAAAGTCGGCCCTGGCCATCGGTCTCCTCTCCAGGGGGTATATCTGGCCGCTGCGTCCCCTGCTGCGCTGGGTCAACTGGATGGCCAACAGGCTTGTGAAGGCCTCGGGCGTGGAGCCGGTGGAGAGCGCGGCGGTCGGAGGACAAGACATCGAGACGATCCGTCAGCTCGTGGAGCATTCGGCCCGGGTGGGCACGCTCAAGCCGCAACTGCAGCAGCAGCTCTCCGGCTTGATCGATCTGAGTTCGATGCCGGTGGAATCCTTGATCGATGAGGATGAGCCGCCGGTGCACGTCGTGCGGGGTGCCACGGTCGCGGATGTTCGCTCTGCGGCGATAGAGTCGGGCCACCTGCGCATCCTGGTCCTCGGCAACCAGGGCATCGAGCCCACGGTGGTTCATGTACGGGATACCCTGCTGCTCCCCCCGGATCGTCCCGCCCATGAGATCGCGCGCCATGCCTATGTACTCGAAGCCCAGGTACCGGTCTACGAGGCCCTGGCCCGCATGCGCAAGGAAAGCGTGCAACTGGCCGTGGTCATGAAGGGAGGCCGCATGAAAGGCATCGTGACCCTGGCGGATATCCTGAAATGCGTCCTGCCCCGGGCGGAAGCTCCCTAGGGGGAGGCCGTCCGAAGACGTGTATTCATCAGCCGGATGGACCTGCGTTGCACCTCACTTGCCGATGCAGAAATCGGAGAAGATGCGTCCCAGCAGGTCCTCGCTGCTGACCCGGCCGGTGACCTCCCCCAGGGCCTCCTGGGCGAGGCGCAGTTCCTCGGCCAGCAGCTCCGGGGCCTCTCCCGCCTGCAGATGGCCATGGGCGGCCTGCAGGTGGGTCTGCATGCGCTCCAGGGCATCCAGATGACGGCGGCGGGCGATGAACAGGCCCTCCTCCTGGCCATGGTAGTGCAGCAGGGTCTTGAGGCGTTCCTTGAGGCGTGACAACCCCTCACCGGTGAGGGCGGAGAGGGGGATGCGGTCCTCATCGGTGTCCCTGGGCGGGGCGGGCAGGCGGTCGATCTTGTTGAGCAGGGTGAGCACGGGGATGGCGGGGTCGAGCCGTTGCCGGATGGCCGCCTCCGCCTCGCCCTCCCCCTCCGTGGCATCCACCACCAGGAGGATGACATCGGCGCGGTCGATCTCCGACCAGGCGCGGCGCATCCCTTCCTGTTCCACCGGGTCTTCGGAGGCATGCAGGCCGGCGGTGTCCACCAGGTGCAGGGGCAGGCCGTCCAGGCTCAGGTGCTCCCGCAGGACGTCCCGGGTGGTGCCGGGGATGGGGGTGACGATGGCCGTTTCCCGGTCCGCCAGGCGGTTGAGCAGGCTGGATTTTCCGGCGTTGGGACGGCCGGCGATGACCAGGTGGGCCCCCTCCTGCAGCAGTCGGCCCTGCCCCGCCCCTTCCAGGAGTCGTTGCAGGTCCTCCTGCAGGTCATGGAGACGCGCCCCCACGGCGGTATCGGCCAGCAGGTCCAGTTCCTCCTCCGGGAAGTCCAGGGCGGCCTCCACGTGGGTACGCAGGCCGGTGAGGGTCTCGGCCAGGGCCTCGGTGCGACGGGACAGGGCCCCTTCCAGGGTGCGCAGGGCACCGCGGGCGGCGGCGGCGGAACCGGCGTCGATGAGGTCCGCCACGGCCTCGGCCTGGGCCAGGTCCATGCGATCATTGAGGAAGGCCCGCTGGGTGAATTCCCCGGGCCGGGCCAGGCGGCAGCCGTGGCCCAGGCAGGCGGTGAGCAGCCGGTCCATGACCACCGGACCGCCGTGGCCCTGGAATTCCAGCACGTCCTCGCCCGTGTAGGAACCCGGCCCCGGGAAATACAGGGCCAGGCCGCTGTCCAGGGCCTGCCCCCCGGGGTCGCGGAAGGTGGCCAGGGTGGCCAGTCGGGGATCGGGCACCCGGCCCAGGGTGGCCCGTGCGATGCCGGCGGCCCCGGGGCCGGAGATGCGCACGATCCCCACCCCACCCCGCCCCGGCGGGGTGGCGATGGCGGCGATGGTGTCTCCGGCCGGGGCGGTCATGGGCGTGCCGGGGGCGTCAGTCCCCCTTGGCTGATTTCTTGCCGGTGTCGTAGCCCTCGCTCTGCAGCCTGCGGGTGATGTAGTACTGCTGGGCGATGGACAGGAGGTTGTTCACCAGCCAGTAGAGCACCAGCCCCGCGGGGAAGAAGGCGAAGAACACCGTGAAGACCGGTGGCAGGGCCATCATGATCTTCTGCTGCACCGGGTCCATGGGGGCGGGGTTGAGCTTCTGCTGGGCCAGCATGCTGACCCCCATGAGGATGGGCAGCACGAAGAAGGGATCCCGCACGGACAGGTCCTGGATCCACAGGATCCACGGGGCCTGGCGCAGCTCCACGCTCTCCAGCAGCACCCAGTACAGGGCGATGAACACCGGGATCTGCACCAGGATGGGCAGGCAGCCCCCCAGGGGATTGATCTTCTCCTTCTTGTACAGCTCCATGAGGGCCTGGTTCATGCGCTGCTTGTCCTCCCCGAAGCGCTCCTTCAGGGCCATCATCTTGGGCTGGACGGCCCGCATCTTGGCCATGGAGCGGTAGCTGGTGGCCGAGAGCTTGTAGAAGGCCAGCTTGATGAGCAGGGTGAGCAGGATGATGGACCAGCCCCAGTTGCCCACCAGATCGTGGATCAGATCCAGCATCCAGAACAGGGGTTTGGAGAGGAAGGTGAACAGGCCGTAATCCACGGTCAATTCCAGCCCCTCGGCGATCCCGGAAAGGGGTTCCTGCAGCTTGGGGCCGATCCAGATGCGGGTGTTGAAATCCCCGCTCTCGCCGGACGCCAGGGTCTGGGCCTCGGAACGCAGGCCGATGATGTAGCGCGGGGCATCGCTTGTGCCCACCTCGCGGGTGTACAGCAGGTTCTTTTCCCCGGATTCGGGGATCCAGGTGCTGAGGAAATAGTGCTCGATGAGGGCGATCCATCCGCCTTCCAGATCGCGGGATTCCACGTCCTGGGACAGTTTTTCCAATTCTTTCTTGCGGTATCCGCCATCGTAGTAGGCGGCCCCGGTGAACGTATAGAGAAACCAGGAGTCCCGATCGGGGGTGGGGCCGTGGCGCAACTGGCGGTACTGGCGGCCGGTCCAGGCCTCCCCGCTGTCGTTCTCCACCTCATGGCTCACGTCCACCAGGAATTCGCCGCGGCGGAAGGTGTAGGTCTTGGTGACGCGGATCCCTTCCTCGTTCTCCCAGGTGAGGGGCACCTCCAGGACGTCCTGACCCTCCTGAAGGCGGAACTCGGTGTCCTGGGCCTGGTAGACGGCGTGGTGCGACGGGGCCCGGTCGGAGTGATCCGTGTCCTGCACCCGGTCGTGGATCAGGCCGGACTGGGCCACGTAGGCCCGATCCTCGGCGTCCAGCAGGGTGGTGGGTTCGTCCGACTGGTCCAGGCTGACGGGATAACTGGGCAGATCCGCACGGACGATGTCACCACCCCGGGTGTCGATGTACAGATCCAGGGTATCGGTCACCACATGGATGCGGCGGCCCTCACCCTCCCCTTCTTCTTTCCCGCTGGATGACGCGTCCACCGGGGCCTCCCGGGCCTCGGAGAGGGCTGCATCGGGGAGGTCATCCCGGTCTGTGGCATCCTCCTCAGCATTGCTCTCCTGGGACACGCTGGCCGGTTGCGGCTGTGGGCCGTAATCGGCGTTCCAGGTCTGCCATACGAGGAACAGCAGAAAGGCGAAACTGATATAGAGGACGGGGCGCAGATTATCCATGGTCTCGGGGGGCTCGGTGGGGGCCTTGGACGGGATCGGGCACGGGATCGTAGCCGCCTTCGCACCAGGGATGACAGCGGCCAAGGCGACGCAGTGTCAGCCAGGAACCGCGCAGGGCCCCGTGCCGCTGGATGGCCTCGATGCCGTAGCAGGAACAGGTGGGCACGAAACGGCAGTGCTGGCCAATGAAGGGGCTGAGGGTGTAGCGATAGGCCTGGATCAGGATGATGAGGAGCTTCTGCATTGGCGGATCACCCGGCTCCAGAGACGGTCGAGGATCTGATACAGATCCCGGTTCGTGTACTCCACGGCCCCTTGTCGGACCATCACCACCACATCCAGCGGGGGCAACCCGCCGCGATGATGGCGGAAGGATTCCCGCACCAGGCGCTTGATTCGCTGCCGCCGGGTGGCCAGGCGCAGGCTGCGCTTCGAGATCGCGAGCCCGAGCCTCGGGGTATCCCCTTCGGTCGGCATGCAGACCACCGTGAAGGGGTGCTGCTTGATGCGTTGCCCCCCATTGAATACCGCTTGGTACTCGGTGGCCCGGGTGAGCCGGACCGACCTGGGAAAGCACCTGTCCCCAGGGTCGATCAATCTCTCAGGGGCACAGGCGCACCCGACCCTTGGCGCGGCGGGCCGCCAGGACCTTTCGGCCGCCACGGGTGGCCATGCGGGCACGGAAACCGTGGGTACGCTTGCGGTGCAGGTTACTGGGCTGAAATGTTCTTTTCATGACGGCGAACCCTGAGTCGACTGGTTACGCGGACGCCGGACGTCCGACCAAGGCGCGTAAAATTACCCGCCAACGTCATGGGTGTCAATCATGCCCGTCGGAGGTCTGTGGAAAAAGGTGTGGATAACCCGGGAGGCGGACGGTTAGACTTGAGGGTTTACCCTACCCTTTTCATCCAGGAGATCCGCCTTGGTCAGCAGCGCCTTGTGGCAACAGTGCGTGGCACGCCTCGAGAGCGAACTCTCGGAACAGCAGCTCAATACCTGGATTCGCCCCCTGCACGCCGTGGAGGAGGATGAGGTGTTGCGGCTGCTGGCACCGAACCGGTTTGTGCTGGACTGGGTGAAGGATCATTTCTTCCAGCGCATCGGCCAGGTGGTGACGGAGACCGTGGGGGACGACACGATCCGCGTGAGCCTGGAGGTGGGCAGCAGCCGGAAGGCGGCGCCAAAGGCCCAGACCCCGGAGCGGGAACCCGCAGGCCCAACCCACACCACCTCCCCCCCAAAGGCAGTGGCGGATCCGCGTCCGGCCGCCAGTTCGCCTCAGTTTACCAATAATCTGAATCCCAACTTCACCTTCCAGAACTTCGTCGAGGGTAAATCCAATCAGCTGGCCCGTGCCGCCAGCCTGCAGGTGGCCAGCAACGTGGGCAAGGCCTACAACCCGCTGTTCCTCTATGGCAGCACGGGGCTGGGCAAGACCCACCTGATGCATGCCATCGGAAACGCCATGCGCGAACAGAACTCTGCGGCCAAGGTGGTGTATCTCCATTCGGAACGCTTTGTGGCGGACATGATCAAGGCCCTGCAGCACAACTCCATCGACGAGTTCAAGCGTTTCTACCGGTCGGTGGACGCCCTGCTCATCGATGACATCCAGTTCTTCGCGGGCAAGGAGCGTTCCCAGGAGGAGTTCTTCCATACCTTCAATGCCCTGCTGGAGAGCCAGCAGCAGGTGATCCTCACCTGTGACCGCTATCCCAGGGAGGTGGATGGCCTGGAGGATCGTCTCAAATCCCGTTTTGGCTGGGGACTCACCGTGGCCATCGAGCCGGCCGAACTGGAGACCCGGGTGGCCATCCTCCAGCGCAAGGCGGAGGAGGCGGGGGTGGAGCTACCCAGCGAGGTGGCCTTCTTCGTGGCCAAGCGCATCCGTTCCAATATCCGCGAGCTGGAGGGGGCCCTGCGCCGGGTGATCGCCAACGCCCATTTCACCGGCCGCCCCATCACCCTGGATTTTGCCAAGGAGGCCCTGCATGACCTGCTGGCCCTGCAGGACAAGTTGGTGACCATCGACAATATCCAGAAGACGGTGGCGGAGTACTACAAGATCCGGGTCTCCGACCTGCACTCCACGCGCCGCAGCCGCTCCATCACCCGGCCCCGGCAGGTGGCCATGGCCCTGTCCAAGGAACTCACCAGCCATAGCCTGCCGGAGATCGGCAAGGCCTTCGGGGGGCGTGACCACACCACCGTGATCCATGCCTGCCGCAAGGTGGAGGAGCTGCGCGAGTCCGATGCCCGCATCAATGAGGACTTCGTCAATCTGCTGCGTACCCTGACCAGTTGAAGTGGGCAAGGTTGGGGACAAGCTGTGATCTCCCGGTGGTTCATCCCCGGGGGCTTCCTTTATCCACAGCCCACCCACAGCTTTTGGATCGGTTCCGCACCCTCTCCACTACAGGCCATTTCATGTGCAGGTCATTGATCTAAATAAACAAATAAGGGATATCCACAGTAACCCCCTTCCCTTATTACTATCATTAAAAAGATATAAATACTGATTACAGACACAAGACGGGGTGTATCCGATGAGATTCAGTATCCAGAGGGAAGCCCTCCTCAAGCCCCTGCAGCAGGTGATCGGGGCCGTGGAGAAGCGACAGACCATGCCTATCCTGGGCAACGTCCTCATCCGGGCGGATGAACAGGGGCTCAGCCTGGTTGCCACGGATCTGGAGGTGGAATGGTTGGCCCATTGGGATCACCAGGTGGATCAACCGGGCCAGACCACGGTATCCGCCCGCAAGCTTCTGGATATCTGTCGGGCCCTGCCGGATGAGGCCACCATCCAGGTCCGACAGGAGGAGGATCGCCTGATGGTGGTCTCGGGGCGTTCCCGCTTCCAGTTGAGTACCCTCCCAGCGGCGGACTTCCCTGAACTGGAAACGGTGAAGGGTGGGCTGACCCTGGAGATCCCCCAGCGGGAGATGCTGGACCTGATCGAACGCACCGCATTCGCCATGGCGGTCCAGGACGTCCGTTTTTATCTCAATGGCCTGATGCTGGAGATGGAACGGGGACGGTTGCGCAGCGTGGCCACCGACGGCCACCGATTGTCCCTGTACGAGGTGCAGGTCGCGGTGGAGACGGAGCAACCGCAGCAGGTGATCCTGCCCCGCAAGGGGGTGATGGAGTTGAGCCGGCTGCTGGATCGTGTGGACGATCCGGTGTGTCTGGAGGTGGGCACCAATCACCTTCGGGCCGTCTTCTCCGGGGTACGGTTCACCTCCAAGCTCATCGATGGCCGTTTCCCGGATTATCGGCGGGTGATCCCCCAGGAGGAGGGGCATGTGATGAAGGTGGATCGGGAGGTCCTGCGTCAGGCCCTCAGCCGGACCGCGATCCTGTCCAACGAGAAGTACCGCGGAGTGCGAATGGAACTGACCCGTGATCGGCTGGTGCTCCAGGCCCATAACCCGGAGCAGGAAGAGGCGGAAGCGGAACTGGAGGTGGAGTATCAGGGGCCGGATCTGGAGATCGGCTTCAATGTCAGCTATCTCACGGACGTGATGGGGCACCTGGGGGGCGAGCACGTGCGCATGGGGCTACGGGATGCCGCATCCTCCGTTCTGGTCAAGGACAGTGATTTCGCTCAGGCCCTCTATGTGGTCATGCCCATCCGGCTCTAATGGATCGTTTCATCTCGCTAACCGGCCCCTGAGATGATCCTTGCCCGTCTGGATCTCTCCCACCTGCGCCTCTTCGATCGATTGCGCATGGAACCCTCGCCGGGGCTGAATCTGATCACCGGCCCCAATGCCTCCGGCAAGACCAGTCTTCTGGAGGGGATCCATCTCCTGGCAACAGGCCGATCCTTTCGTAGCCCACGGATTGGGCCGTTGATCCGCCGGGGCGAACCCACGGTCATGGTGACGGGGCGTTTGCGGGGTCCTTCCGGTGAGACGGTGCATCTGGGGATCCGCAAGGGCGCGAGAGGGACCCATGCGCGCATCCAGGGGCGCCGTGTTCGGGCCCAGACGGAACTGGCTCGGCTCTTTCCCGTTCAGGTCATCCACCCGGACAGCCATGAGCTGCTCGCGGGCCCCCCGGGGGAGCGGCGTGGATTCCTGGACTGGGGGCTGTTCCATTCGGAGGCGGACTATCTGGGCATCCTCCAGGGCTATCGCCGCGCACTGAATCAACGCAACGAGGCCCTGCGCCTCGGCGCCCCGGACCGGATCCTGGCCGCCTGGGAACAGGAGATGGATCGCCACACCCGCCCCCTGGATCGTTTTCGACGCGACTATCTGCAGGCATTGGCCGATGCGGCTTCCACCCTCCGATCCTGGCTCCCCGTGGAGGGGGCACTGGAATGGCAATATCGCCCCGGATGGCGGGAGGGGGAAGACCTGGTGGAGGTCCTGGCCCAGGGCCGCGGGCGGGAACGGGAGATGGGGTACACCCTATGGGGGCCCCATCGTGCGGAGGTGATCTTCCGTCATGAGGGGGTCTCCCTCTCCCAGGAGGCCTCCCGGGGCCAGCAGAAGACGGCAGTGCTCCTGCTCCGATTGGCCCAGGTGGTCCTGCACCGCCGGCGAACCGGTCTTCCCGTGGTGGTGATGGTGGATGATCTGGCCTCGGAACTGGATCCGGCCCGACGCGCAGGTACCCTGGATCTGTTGCGAAACCTGGGCTGCCAGGTCTTCATGACCGCCCTTCAGGGAGACACCCTGGATCTATCAGGCTGGGAGGAGATGCGGATGTTCCACGTGGAACATGGGCGGCTAAGGGAGGATTGAACGTAACTGGTTTCCCGGTCGGCGAGGAACCCGAAGAACCCTCTGGGGTATCCCGCCATGGGATGCCCCTCCCCTCTCCAAGGCATGTTCCACGTGGAACATGCTTCCCTCTCCGGGATACCCTCCCTTTCCGGATCCCCGCGGCGGGGGTGGCTGAAGTGATATAATGACGCTCTTTGAGTCAGGTTCAGCAGGTACCTTCCATGACCGATCATTCGCCCCGGACGTACGATTCCACCAACATCAAGGTCCTCAAGGGCCTGGATGCCGTGCGCAAGCGGCCCGGGATGTACATCGGTGATACCGATGACGGAACGGGGCTGCACCACATGGTCTTCGAGGTGGTGGACAATGCCATCGACGAGGCCCTGGCCGGGTACTGCAGCCGGATCCTGGTCACCATCCACAGTGACGGATCCGTCAGTGTACGGGACGACGGCCGGGGCATCCCCGTGGATCTCCATGAGGAGGAAGGAAGGTCCGCCGCCGAGGTGATCATGACCGTCCTCCATGCGGGCGGGAAATTTGACGATAACTCCTACAAGGTCTCCGGGGGGCTCCACGGGGTGGGCGTATCCGTGGTCAACGCCCTCTCCGAGACCCTGGAGATGACCATCTACCGCAATGGAAACACCTATCGCCAGACCTATCATATGGGGGTGCCCCAGGCCCCGCTGGCCGTGGTGGGGGAGACCACGCAGACCGGTACCGCGATCCGCTTCAAGCCCAGTGACCAGGTCTTCGGCGATACCGAATTCCATTACGATATCCTCACCCGCCGGCTCCGGGAGCTCTCCTTCCTCAACTCCGGTGTGCGCATCGAGCTCTATGACGAGCGTGAGGAGGGGCGCCACGACATCTTCGAGTATCAGGGCGGTATCCGCGCCTTCGTGGAGCACCTGAACCGCAACAAGAGTCCGTTGCACCCCAACGTGATCTACATGAACGCCGAACGGGACGGGCTGGGGGTGGAGATCGCCCTGCAGTGGAACGATGCCTATCAGGAGAACATCTTCTGCTACACCAACAACATCCCGCAGCGGGATGGGGGCACCCACCTGGCCGGGTTCCGCTCCGCCCTCACCCGGACCCTGAACCAGTACATGGAGGCGGAGGGCATCCTCAAGCGGTACAAGGTGACGCCCACCGGGGATGATGCCCGCGAGGGCCTTACCGCCGTGCTCTCGGTGAAGGTACCCGATCCCAAGTTCTCCTCCCAGACCAAGGACAAGCTGGTGTCCTCGGAGGTGAAGGGGGTGGTGGAGTCGGTGATGGCCGATACGGTGCACGATTTCCTGCTGGAAAACCCCAGCGAGGCGCGCATCATCACCGGCAAGATCACCGAGGCCTCCCGTGCCCGGGAGGCCGCCCGAAAGGCCCGTGAGATGACCCGCCGCAAGGGGGCCCTGGATATCGCCGGACTGCCGGGCAAGCTGGCGGACTGCCAGGAGAAGGATCCCTCTCTCTCCGAACTATTCATCGTGGAGGGCGACTCCGCTGGCGGCTCCGCCAAACAGGGCCGCGACCGACGTACCCAGGCCGTGCTGCCCTTGAAGGGCAAGATCCTCAATGTGGAGAAGGCCCGGTTCGACAAGATGCTCTCCTCCGCCGAGGTGGGCACACTGATCACCGCCCTGGGTTGCGGTATCGGCAAGGATGAGTTCGATCCGGACAAGCTGCGCTATCACCGCATCATCATCATGACCGACGCGGACGTGGACGGCTCCCACATCCGCACCCTGCTGCTCACCTTCTTCTACCGCCAGATGCCGGAGCTGGTGGCCCGTGGCCACATCTACATCGCCCAGCCACCGCTGTACAAGATCAAACGGGGCAAGCAGGAGTTCTATGTGAAGGACGAGACGGAGATGACCAACCTCCTCCTCTCCCATGCCCTGGACGATGCCCGCCTGGTGGTGAGTGCAGAGGCCCCACCCGTCAGCGGTCAGGCCCTGGAGGATCTGGCCCGGCGCTACAACAGCGTCATGGCCGCCGTGGAGCGGCTGTCGCGCCGCTACGACGCCACCCTCCTGGGGCGTATGGTCTTTGCCCGGCCCCTCACGGATGAGGCCCGCCGGGATCGGCAGGCCCTGGAGGCCTGGTTCGGCAAGATCATGGAGGGACTCGACAGCGAGGCCGCCGGGGCCACCCGCTATCGCATGGAGGTTACCGGGGACGAACACGGCGGGCACCAGGTGGTGGTGACCCGTCTCATCCACGGGGCCGAGATCCGTGATGTATTCGACAGTGGATTCTTCGAATCACCGGAGTTCCGTCTGGTGCGCAGCCTGGCCGAACGTCTGGATGGTCTGCTGGACGAGGGGGCCTATATCCAGCGCGGTGAACGCCGCCATGGGGTGTCCAATTTCCAGGATGTGATGGACTGGCTCCTGGCCGAGGCCCGGCGCGGGCTCTCGGTGCAGCGCTACAAGGGCCTGGGCGAGATGAACCCGGAACAGCTCTGGGAGACCACCATGAACGCCGAGAGCCGTCGCCTGCTGCAGGTGCAGGTGGAGGACGCCGTGCGGGCGGACGAGGTCTTCACCACCCTCATGGGGGACCATGTGGAGCCCCGCAGGGAATTCATCGAGGCCAACGCCCTTACCGCGGCAAACCTGGATATCTGAAGTTGTTGTACATGTATATAGTGAATGGGTGGCATCGCGCGGCCCGCACCGCGTCGAATGCCTTTGGACGACCGGCACTCCCCTTCCCCCCCCGTCTGGGGCACAATGCCATCGTACCCCTCACCCGGAGGCAACCGTGATGGATATCGGCGGCTATGTGATGCTCGGCCTGTTCCTCCTTATCGGCCTCTATGCCGTGCTCATCTACAACAACCTGGTTCAGCTCAAGCATGGCGTTTCCAAGGCCTGGTCCAATATCGAGGTGCTGCTCAAGCAGCGTCACGACGAGCTGCCCAAGCTGGTGGAGGTCTGCCGCCAGTACATGGCCTACGAGCAGGAGGCCCTGGAGCGGATCATGCGCGCGCGCAGCGGCGTTGCACGGGCCCAGCAGCAGGGGGATCTGGCCTCCCTGGGCCGGGCGGAGGACGGCCTGCGCGCCGGGCTGGGTCAGCTCTTTGCCGTGGCCGAGGCCTATCCGGAGCTGAAGGCGGATCAACGCTTCCAGCACCTGGAGGCCCGCATCAGCGGACTGGAGAACGCCATTGCCGATCGGCGCGAGTTCTACAACGCCTGCGTCAACCGCAACAATGTGCGCATCGAGCAGTTCCCGGATCTGGTGGTGGCTCACCTGCTGCGATTCGGCCCCTTCCAGCTGCTGGACTTCCCCGTCCACCAGACCCGGGACCCGGATATCCGCGCCCTGTTCGGCTGATCCCGGCCCATGTCCGGCGATCTCCTGGCCCTGCTGGCGATCCTGGTGGCATTGGTCCTCATCTCCCTCGCCGCCTTCGTCACCGGGGGCCGGCAGTTGCGCCTCATCGCCGATACCCCCACCGCCCGCATCCGCTCCGCGGCCCAGGGGCCCGTGGAACTCTCGGGGCGGGCCGCCCTACTCCCGGGACCGCCCATCGTCGCGCCGCTATCCGGCACCCCCTGCGCCTGGTATGAATACCGCGTGGAGCGCCGCCAACGAGGCGGGAAGGGCTCCACTCGATGGAAAACCCTGCATGGCGGATGCAGCGGGGAACTCTTCGCCCTGGAGGATGACACCGGCCGCTGTGTGGTGGACCCGGAAGGGGCCCGCGTGTTCACCCCTCACAAGGAACGCTGGTACGGACAGCGCCCCAATCCCCGGGCCCCGGCAGCCCTTGCCGAACGATTCGGGGGCGAGCGCCACCGCTATATGGAACGACGCATCCACCCGGGGGATCCCCTCTACGCCCTGGGAGACTTCCGCAGCCAGGGCGCGGCCGATGGCCATGCGCTCCATACCGAGGTGGCGGCCATCCTGAGGGAATGGAAACGGGATCCTGGGCGTATGGCGGAGCTGGATACCGATGGGGATGGTCAGGTGGATCTGGCGGAATGGGACCGGGCCCGGGCGGCGGCGCAGCGTCGTGCCATGGAGGACCGGGCGCAGCGGGCCCGGCAACCCGATGTGCATCTCCTGTCCCGTGGTCCGGACCGGGCCCGGCCCTACCTGCTCTCGGTGTATCCGGAATCCCGTCTGCTGTGGCGCCTGCGGTGGCGTACCCGCCTGGGGGCCGCGGGTTTCCTCATCGGCATCGGGGGAATGGCCTGGCTGCTCCTGGGGGGCGCCGGGACCCTGGGGATCGTCTGAGACGGCGTGCGACGTCCTCCTCCGGCGTGGCCGCGTGTTACATTTACCGCACACCCAGGTACTGCGAATTGCAACGAGCGCCCATGACCAATCCCCTCCTCGAGATGCAGGAGCTGCCCCCCTTCGGGGACATCCGTCCGGAACACGTGGAACCGGCCATCGACCGGGTCCTGGCGGAGAACCGCGCCGCCATCCAGCGCCTCCTGGACCAGCCCGGCCCCTTCACCTGGGAGAACCTGGTGCACCCGCTGGACCTGCTGGAGGACCGGCTGGAGCGCATCTGGTCCCCGGTGCGCCACATGAACGCCGTGGTCAACAGTGAGGCCCTGCGGGAGGCCTATAACCGTTGTCTGCCCAAGCTCTCGGACTACGCCACCGAGATGGGCCAGAACACCCGCCTGTTCCAGGCCTTCCAGTCCATCGCCCAGGGCCCCGAATTCACCCGCCTGACGCCCCCCCAGCAGCGGGTGATCACCAACGCCCTGCGGGACTTCCACCTCAGCGGGGTGGACCTGCCCGAGGACCAGAAGGCCCGCTACAAGGCCATCGCCCAGGAGCTGTCCGCCCTCACCGCCCGCTTCGAGGAGAATGTCCTGGACGCCACCCAGGGTTGGCAGCTGCAGATCACCGACCCGCAGCGGCTCGCGGGCCTGCCGGAATCGGCACTGGACATGCTGCGCCAGGCTGCCCGCCAGCGGGATCAGGAAGGCTATCTCCTCACCCTGGAGTTCCCGGCCTACTACGCGGTGATGACCTTCGCCGAGGACCGGGAACTGCGCCGGGAGGTCTACACCGCCTACGTCACCCGGGCCTCGGACCAGGGCCCCCACGACCCAGGTTTGGATAATTCCGGGGTGATGGAACGCATCCTGGCCCTGCGTCACGAGCAGGCGCAGCTGCTGGGCCATCCCAGCTACGCCCACCTCTCCCTGGCCACCAAGATGGCCGATTCCCCGGAACAGGTGACCGGCTTCCTCGAGGATCTGGCGCAGCGGGCCGGACCCGCCGCCCGGCATGAACTGGACTCCCTTCAGGCCTTCGCCCGGGAACGCCTGGGCCTGGATACCCTGGAGGCCTGGGACCTCTCCTTCGCCTCGGAGCGTCTGCGTCAGCATGCATTCCAGCTCTCCCAGGAGGATCTCAAGCCCTACTTTCCGGTGGACCGGGTGCTCCAGGGGCTGTTCGATCTGGTGGAGCGTCTCTATCAGGTGCGCATCCAACCGGCCGGGGACGCGCCCACCTGGCATCCCGACGTGCGTTTCTACGCGATCCGGGACCCGGACGGTACCCCCCGGGCCTGGTTCTATCTGGACCTCTACGCCCGCAGCCACAAGCGGGGCGGGGCCTGGATGGATGACTGCCGGGGACGGCTGCGGGACGGCCAGCGCCTGCAGCTGCCCGTGGCCTACCTGACCTGCAACTCCACGCCCCCGGTGGACGGCAAGCCGGCCCTGTTCACCCATGACGAGGTGCTCACCCTCTTCCATGAGTTCGGCCACGGCCTGCACCACATGCTCACCCGGGTGGACCACCCCGGCGTGGCCGGCATCAACGGCGTGGAATGGGACGCCGTGGAACTCCCCAGCCAGTTCATGGAGAACTGGTGCTGGGAGCGGGAATCCCTGGACCTGATCTCCGGCCACCACGAGACGGGTGAGCCCCTACCCGGTGAGCTGTTCGACAAGCTCACCGCCACGCGCCATTTCCAGGCCGCCATGCAGATGATGCGGCAGCTGGAGTTCTCCCTGTTCGACATGCGCCTGCACGCGGAATATGACCCCGCCCGGGGCGGCCGCGTCCAGGAGATCCTGGATCAGGTCCGCGAGCAGGTCTCTGTGGTGCGTCCCCCGGCCTTCAACCGCTTCCAGCACGGTTTCTCCCATATCTTCGCCGGGGGCTACGCCGCTGGCTATTACAGCTACAAGTGGGCCGAGGTCCTCTCCGCCGACGCCTTTGCCCGCTTCGAGGAGGAGGGCCTGTTCAATCCGCAGACCGGCAGGGCCTTCCTCACCGGCATCCTGGAACAGGGGGGATCCCGCCCGGCCCTGGAGCCCTTCAAGGCCTTCCGCGGCCGGGAGCCGGAGATCGATGCCCTGCTGCGTCATTCGGGGCTGGCCGGGGCATGAGGATCGCCACCTGGAACGTCAACTCCCTGAAGGTGCGCCTGCCCCAGGTGCTGGACTGGCTGGGATCGGAGCATCCGGACATCCTGGCCCTGCAGGAGACCAAGATGACGGACGCGGTCTTCCCCGTCGAGGCCTTCCAGGAGATGGGCTACCACGGCCTGCACAGCGGCCAGCCCACCTACAACGGGGTCGCCCTGCTCTCCCGGGAGGTCCCCGAGGATCCCGTCACCGATCCCCCGGGGGTGGATTGCCAGCAGCGGCGTCTGCTGGCGGCCACGGTCCACGGGGTGCGGGTGGTGAACCTCTACGTGGTCAACGGTGCCGAGGTGGGTTCGGACAAGTACGCCTTCAAGCTGGACTGGCTGCGGCGGGTCCGGGCCTTCCTGGAAGCGGAGCGGGCCCGGCACGAGCACCTGGTGGTGGTGGGGGACTTCAACATCGCCCCGGAAGACCGGGACGTGCACGACCCCGAGGCCTGGCGCGAGCGCATCCTCTGCTCCACGCCGGAGCGGGAGGCCCTTCAGGGCCTCATGGACCTGGGACTGAACGACGTCTTCCGCCGCTTCGAACAACCGGAGGGGCAGTACAGCTGGTGGGACTACCGCGCCGCCGGTTTCCGGCGCAACCGTGGCCTGCGCATCGACCTGATCCTGGCCAGCGAACCCCTGGCCGGCCGCTGCACCCGCGCCTGGATCGACGTGAACCCGCGCCGGCTGGAACGGCCCTCGGACCATGCCCCCGTGGTGGCGGAATTCGACCTGTGACCCCGCCTGCATGAAGTACCGGGACCTGCGTGAATTCATCCGTGGACTGGAGGAACGGGGCGAGCTCCAGCGCATCCAGGTGCCGGTGGACCCCCATCTGGAGATGACGGAGGTCTGCGACCGGGTGCTGCGCGGCGGGGGCCCCGCCCTGCTCTTCGAGCGGCCCACGGGCCATGACATCCCCGTGCTGGCCAACCTCTTCGGCACCCCGGCACGGGTGGCCCTGGGCATGGGGGCGGAATCCACCGAGGCCCTGCGGGAGGTGGGCCGGCTGCTGGCCTTCCTCAAGGAACCCGATCCGCCCCGGGGCCTGAAGGCCGCCTGGGACACCCTCCCGGTCCTGCGCAAGGTCCTGGACATGGCCCCGCGCCAGGTCCGCAGCCCCGCCTGCCAGCAGGTGGTGCTGGAGGGGGACCAGGTGGATCTGGGGGGGCTTCCGGTGCAGCACTGCTGGCCCGGGGACGCCGGCCCCCTCATCACCTGGGGCCTGGTGGTGACCCGCGGCCCGCACCGGGAACGGCAGAACATGGGGATCTACCGCCAGCAGGTGCTGGGGCCCGACCGGGTCATCATGCGCTGGCTCTCCCACCGCGGCGGGGCCCTGGACTTTCGCGACTGGCAACAGGCCCGCCCCGGCGAGCCCTTCCCCGTGGCCGTGGTGCTGGGGGCCGATCCGGCCACCCTCCTGGCCGCCGTCACCCCCATCCCCGATACCCTCTCGGAACACGCCTTCGCCGGACTGCTGCGGGGCGCTCGCACGCAGCTGGCCCGCTGTCTGGGCAGTGACCTGCAGGTGCCGGCCACGGCGGAGATCGTCCTGGAGGGGGTGATCCATCCCGGGGATACCGCGCCCGAGGGGCCCTTCGGTGATCACACCGGATACTACAACGAGGTGGATCGTTTCCCCGTGCTCACGGTGCAGCGCATCACCCACCGCCGGGATCCCCTCTACCTCAGCACCTACACCGGGCGTCCGCCGGACGAGCCGGCCATCCTGGGCATGGCGCTGAACGAGGTCTTCGTGCCCATCCTGGCCAAGCAGTTCCCGGAGATCGTCGACTTCTACCTGCCGCCGGAGGGCTGCTCCTACCGCATGGCGGTGGTGCGCATCCGCAAGCAGTATCCCGGGCACGCCCGCCGGGTGATGATGGGGATCTGGTCCTTCCTGCGCCAGTTCATGTACACCAAGTTCATCATCGTGGTGGACGACGACATCGATGCCCGGGACTGGAAGGACGTCATCTGGGCCATGACCACCCGCATGGATCCGGTCCGGGACACCGTCACCGTGGAGCGCACCCCCATCGACTACCTGGATTTCGCCTCCCCCGTCTCCGGCCTGGGTTCGAAGATGGGTTTCGATGCCACCAACAAGTGGCCCGGTGAGACCGACCGGGAATGGGGTCGGCCCATCGCCATGACCCCCGAGGTGAAGGCCCGGGTGGACGCCCTCTGGGACAGTCTGGGTCTCTAGCCGCCGGGCGCCCCGTATCCCCCTTCCATCGCTGGCATCCCTTGAGTCCGGAGCGGATCAGCCGATACCCCCGCTGGGTATGGGATCGAACCAGGGCCCAATGATTGATATTGATCAATTATTGGGCCCGGGGAACTGTTCATGGGAGGTGTGCCATGCAGCATGAGCATCTCTCCCTCCGTCGGGACCTTCTCGGGCCCTGAAACTGATACGGAAGCAGCGGTATGTTCAGATTGAAAAGACAGCGTCTGATGCAGGAGGCCGGCCTGTTCGCGGCCATCCTGCCCGGGATCCTGATTCTTGCCTGGATCCTGGATCCGGGGCCCTGGAGCAGCGTTGGGGTGGCCCTGGTGGCGGGGGGTGCCCTCCTGCTGGCGGTGGACCGCCTCCTGCTGGCACCCAGGGAGCGGGCCCTGGAGATCCTGGAACGGCGCGCCCGGGGCGAGGCCGGCGATGCCCCCCCGCCGGAGGACCCGCGGGCACAGGCGGTGATCCAGCGGCTGGACGGCTTCCATGCCATGACCCGGCGACTGTCCCGGACCGGCACCCGCATCGCCGTCTCCGCCGCCGAGGTGGCCCATGCCTCCGCCAGCCTGGAGCAGCGGATGCATGCCCAGGTCTCCACGGTCAACGGCATCGCCGATGCCTCCTCGGAGATCTCCAGCACCCTGCATACCTCCGTGGAGAGCTCCGAGGCGGCGGCCCAAAGTGCCCGGCTCACCAACGATGCCAGTCAGGCTGGTCATGAGCGGGTGGAGGATGCACAGCGCCACATGGAGGAGATGAAGACCCGCATGGATGAGGCCAGCCACACCATGTCGGGTCTGGAGCAGAGGGCCGCGGACATCCAGCGCATCACCGAGGTCATCAGCGGCATCGCCGATCAGACCAACCTGCTGGCCCTCAATGCGGCCATCGAGGCCGCCCGGGCCGGGGGGCAGGGCCGGGGCTTCGCCGTGGTGGCGGAGGAGGTGCGCAACCTGGCCAACCGCACCTCCTCCGCCACGGCCGAGATCGGCGAGATGGTGAACGAGATCCACGCGCAGACCCATCACGCGGCCGGCACCATCCAGCAGCTGGTGGACGCGGTGGAGGACAGCGCGGGCCGTGTGGCCTCGGTGGATGAACACCTCTCCGCCATCCTGGATCATTCCTCCTCCGCCGACAGTTGTATCCGTACGGTGGTGGAGGGGGCCGAGCAGAACCACGGCCACCTGGACGGGGTCACCCGCTCCATCCAGACCGTCAGCGGCCACCTCCGGGAGACGGAGAGCGACATCGCCCATCTCAGCACCCAGGCGGATCACCTGGCCGAACGGGCGGAAATGATCTATGAGCTCCTGGGGGACGTGGGGCTCGGCCCGGTCCACGACACCGTGCGCCGGGAGGCGGAGGCGGCGGCCGCCGCCGTGGGGCGGACCTTCGAGGAGGCCTGCGACCAGGGCCGCATCACCCTGGAGGATCTCTTCGACAGGGACTACCAGCCCATCCCCGACACCGATCCGGTGAAGTACAAGACCCGCTTCGATGACTTCACCGACCGGGTCCTCCCGCCCATCCAGGAGCCCATCCTGGAGCGGCATCCCTTCGTGGCCTTCGCCGGGGCCGTGGACGACAAGGGCTATTTCCCCACCCACAACCGCCGCTACAGCCAGCCCCTCACCGGTGACCGCGACCGGGACCTGGCGGGCAACCGCACCAAGCGCATCTTCAACGACCGCACCGGTTCACGCTGTGGCAGTCACGAGAAACCCTACCTGTTGCAGACCTACAAGCGGGATACCGGCGAGGTCATGCATGACCTTTCGGTGCCCATCCATGTGAAGGGCAGGCATTGGGGCGGCTTCAGGATCGGTTATCATACTACCGAGGACGAAGCCTCCTGAGGCACGGGGCCGGTGAGACCGGCCGTCCCATTCGCCCGGATTCGGACACAGCCAGCCCATGTACTTTCCCACTCTGGAATCCATCGCCACGCGGCAGGTCATCACCCTGCGGGGGGACTGTTGTATCCGGGAGGGTGCACGGGCCATGGACCGCTACGGCGTGCGCAACGTGGTCGTCCTCGTTGGCGATAGGGACAGGGAATTCCGTGTGCTGCGGGTGGCCGATCTGCTGGCCCTGAGGGCGGACGGCGTCCCCTTCGATACCCCACTGTCCACGCTGGATCTGCCCAGGGTCCCCACCCTGCCCCCGGACGCCGATGTCCTGGAAGGGATCGACCGGATGCGCGACGGGGCGGGCTACCTCTGTCTCACCAGCGAGCACGGCGCCCTGGTGGGCATTGTCAGCCATTCCGACCTGGTGGCGGGGATCGATCCCCAGCTGCTCACCGAGAGCCAGGCCCTTGGGGACCTGATCGCGGGGATCCGCTTCCTGCAGGTGGCGGCCGATGCCACCGTCTGCCAAGTGTTTGCACGGATGCGCGCGGGCGGCCACGA
Source organism: Ectothiorhodospira sp. (assembly GCA_046546415.1). Lineage (GTDB taxonomy): Bacteria > Pseudomonadota > Gammaproteobacteria > Ectothiorhodospirales > Ectothiorhodospiraceae > Ectothiorhodospira. The sequence goes on along the minus strand of JBKGXY010000001.1, from coordinate 23,035 downwards.
TGCCGCCGTGGTCCTGGACGGTGAGGATCCCGTCGGGATCCTCACCCGCGGGGACACCGTGCACCTCCTGGCGGAGGACGCACCCCTGGAACAACCGGTATCCGGCGTCATGTCCACCCCCCTGGAGACGGTCCCGGAGACCTGCACCATCCAGGCGGCACTGGCCGCCGCACGTGAAAAGGGATACAAGCGCATCGTCGTTCGTCGAGGCGACGGTAGCCTCTTGGGGGTGGTGACCCAGAAGTACCTCCTGGCCCTCTTCTATAACCGCTGGATCGGCTGGTTCAAGGTGCAGAACGCGGAACTGCTGCGCGCCCAGAAGGCCCTGCGGGCCGAGCGGGACCGCCTTGACCTCGTCGCCGGGGCACTGGCCGAGGGGGTGGTGGTGACCGATGCCGTGGGGTGCATCGAGTACGTCAATCCCGCCGCCACCGGGCTGTTGGGGGTGGATCCCGCTGTCTTGAAGGGCCGTCCCCTGGATGAATTCTTTCCGGCGCTGTCCCACTGTGTCGCGGACTGCCCCGGTGGCCCCCACCTTCCCCGCTGCCCCAGCGGCCCCCTGGAGTTCCAGCGTGGCGACGACACGTGCATCGCGCTGCAACTGCGCTGCCGTCCCCTGATGGATTCGGGGCGATACGCCGGGGCCGTGGTCTTCCTCTGTGTGGCCGTGGCGTTGATGCAGTCGGCTTCCTGAGGCCCTGGCATGATCCGCGTCCCGGCCTACAGTCTGCGCACCGCTGTCCTCGGCTTCGTCCTCGCGCCCCTGCTCCTGGTGATCCTGGTGGCCGGATGGTCCGCCCTGCGCAGCCTGGAGGACAGCGTGGAGGCCCGCATGGAACAGGATATGGAGCTGGTGGCCCGGGCCATCCACCTCCCCCTTCGGGAGGCCCTGGTCCGGGGCCAGCGGGGGGATATCCAGCAGGCCCTGGACTCCGCCTTTCGAATCGAACAGGTCTATGGGGCCTATGTCTATGACGAGAATGGAGAACTGGTGGCCGCCAGCGGACCCCGGAGCCCCTCCATGGAGCGGCGTCGGGATGCCCGCCGGGTCACCGTTACCGGCACCCACGGCGCCTATGACGACCGGGACGGCGAGGAGCTCTATTCCTTCTTCATGCCCCTGACCGACGTGGGGGGGCGCATCCGGGGCCTGTTGCAGGTGACCCGCCACGGCAGCGACATCCACGCCGACCTGGCCCGGGCCCGCTCCCGGGCCCTGATGGCCCTGGGGGCGGTCAGCCTTCTGCTGGTGGCCGTGGTGGTGATCGGTCACCACCGGGCCGTGGGCCGCCATGTGGATCGCCTGGCCGGTGCCATGGCCCGGGTGGGTCGGGGGGACCGCGGCCTTCGGGTCAGCGGCCGCGGGCCCCGGGAACTGCGGGAATTGTCACGGGCCATGAACGGGATGCTGGACGACATGGCCCGTTCCGCCGCCGAGCTGGAGGCCCGGCGGGCGCAGCAGGCGGCCCTGGAGGAGCGCCTGCGCCAGTCGGAGAAGCTGGCGGCCATCGGCCGCCTGGCGGCGGGAGTGGCTCACGAGCTGGGCACCCCGCTTGGGGTGGTGGATGGTCAGGCCCAGCGGGCCCTGCGCCATGTGGAGGCCGAAACCCCGCCGCAACTGGCCCTTTTGAAGATACGCCGTGAGGTGGAGCGCATGGATGGCATCGTCCGCCAGCTCATGGACTTCGGCCGCCGCAATCCATTACGGCTCCGGGAGGAGGCGGTCGGCCGTCTGGTCCAGGCCGCCGTTGCCCCGGTCCATCCCGCCCTGGAGCGCTCGGGGACGCAGCTGGATGTGGCGAACCCCTCCCCGGGGCCTGCGATCCCCATGGATCGGGCCCGCATGGAACAGGCCCTGGTCAACCTCCTGCGTAATGCCGTGCAGGCCACGCCCGGCGGACGGATCCGCATCTCCTGGGATTGCCCCGATGACCAAACCCTGGAACTGCGGGTGGAGGACGATGGACCCGGAATCGATCCGGAGCACCGCTCCCGCCTGTTCGAGCCCTTCTTCACCACCAAGTCCGTGGGTCAGGGGACCGGTCTGGGTCTTGCGGTGGCCCATGGCGCCATCTCGGAGCACGGCGGGGAGATCAGGGTGATGGACAGCGCCCTGGGTGGGGCATGTTTCGTGCTAAGGATTCCACGGGACTCCACTCCATACGAAGGTCATGAGCAAAGACGCACAGGAAAAGATTCTGGTGGTGGAGGATGATGCATCCCACCGCGACCTGGTAAGCGAGGAACTCCAGGATGCCGGATGGTCCGTCCTCTCCGCTGGGGATGTTCCCACCGCCCGGGGCTTTCTCCGGGACGGCGAGGTGGCCCTGGTCCTGAGCGACCTGCGCCTGCCGGGGGAGGACGGCCTGGTGCTCCTGGAGGACTGCCGTCAGCAGCCCCTGCCCCCGGCCTTCATCATGCTCACCGCCTTCGGCACCATCGCCCAGGCCGTGGAGGCCCTGAAACAGGGGGCGGACGACTTCCTGACCAAACCGGTGGACCTGGATCACCTGGTGATCGCTGTACGCCGAACCCTGAACAATCGCCGCCTGCAGGCGGAGGTGGCCCACTTCAGGGAGATGCTCCAGGGGGACGATTTCCACGGACTCATCGGCAGCAGCCCGTCCATGCAGGCCCTCTACACCCGTATACGTCAGTTGGCCGGGGCCGCGGGCCCTGTGCTGGTGACCGGCGAGTCCGGCACCGGAAAGGAGCTGGTGGCCCGGGCCATCCACAACGAGAGTCCACGGGCCAGCGGTCCCTTCGTGGCCATCAACTGCGCCGGCATCCCGGGGGAGCTCATGGAAAGCGAGCTCTTCGGTCATGTCGCGGGGGCCTTCAGCGGGGCCCGCCAGGCCCGCCGGGGGCTCTTCGAGGAGGCCCATGGCGGTACCCTGCTCCTGGACGAGATCGGCGAGATGCCCATGCCCATGCAGGCCAAGCTGCTGCGGCTGCTCCAGGATGGGCGGGTACGCCCCGTGGGGGGGAACCGCGAGGTGGAGACGGATGTGCGCGTGGTGGCCGCCACCAACCGGGATCTGACCCCCATGATCCAGGAGCAGGCCTTTCGTGAGGATCTCTTCTACCGCCTGGAGACCTTCCGCCTGCATGTCCCCCCCCTTCGGGAACGGGGCGACGACATCGAGCGCCTGGCGGCCCGCTTCCTGGCCCGCTGCGGCGCCGCCATGGATCGCCGTGTGGATGGGATCAGTCCCGAGGCCCTGCGGGCGTTGCGCGGCTATGCCTTCCCCGGCAACGTGCGGGAGCTCGCGAACCTCGTCGAACGGGCGGTGACCTTCTGCCGGGGGCAGGAGATCCAGCTCAGGGACCTGCCTGAACGGCTCACCCGGCGGCCCCGGGACGGGGGCGGCTCCGCTTTTCCCTGGTCCGAGGAGGAGGACTCTCCCATGCCCACCCTGGCGGAGGTGGAGGATCGCTACATCCGCTGGGTGCTGCATCGGCTGGAGGGGAACAAGCGTCAGGCGGCCCGGGTGCTGGGCATCGGTCGTCGCACCCTCTACCGGCGCCTGGAGGGGGAGGGTTCGCAAGGGGAACCGGAAGAGTCCCCCTGACCCGGTGGATGGGGTCGAAGTGTGCCGTTTGCGCACGGGTTAATTCTGCGCATGTGTCTTTGTGGCACAGTGATCCAGCCCTGCCCCCCGGGGGTGCTCAGCGAAAACGGGGTGGCTGGCGCCCCGAAGGTCAGGAACAGGCTGAATGTGGGTTTGGCACGGAGTCTGCAACCAGTGGGATGACCATCCATCCCTTTAGGAGCATCCCATGACCCGTCGAATCCTTCAGACGCTACCCGTTGCCGCCCTGTGCCTCATCCTGGCCGGTTACACCTCCTCCGCCCTGGCCCAGGAGGGGAATGGGCCATCCGGAAGCGATCAGCAACAGGACGCCAGCGTGGATTCCGATACCCTGGACACCTTTGTGGACGCCTTCGTAGCCGTTCAGGAGATCCGGGACGAGTTCGCCAGTCGCCTGGAAGGGGTGGAGGACGAGTCCAAGGCCCAGGAGCTCCAGGAAGAGGCCCAGGAGGAGATGATCAGCGCCGTTCAGGACCAGGGCATGAGTGTGGAGGAGTACAACGAGGTGGCCATGAACCTGCAGAACGATCCCGAAATGCTGCAGCGGGTCCAGGAGATGGCCGCCGACCGGATGTAAGGGCCACGGAGGCACTCGGGGAGGTCGATTCCCTCCGACCGCCTCCTCAAGGATGTGAGGCGTCTCCCCCTCCCCCTACGGGTTCAGAGGGGGAGACGGTCCTCAAAGTTCGTTCTGGATCTTCTTGTACCCTTCCACCAGTTGCCGATTGGTAAGGGCCACGTCCTCGGAGAAGAGGGAAGCATCGGCCGTCACCGGCTCGATGAGGGACAGGTCCGTCTCGGAGTGGATATTGCTCGTGGAGGGGATGTAGAACCCCTCAGGTACATGGCAGTCCTCCACCACGGAGTTGTGCCGGATCACCGAACCGGCCCCGACGGTGCAGTTGAACAGCACCGTGTTGAACCCGATGAAGACCCGGTGCCCCACCCGGCAGGGTCCATGGATGATGGAGCGGTGGGCGATGGAGGTGTGCTCGCCGATCTCCACCTGGGCGCCGGATTTGGAATGGATCACCACACCGTCCTGGATGTTGGAGTTGTCCCCGATGACGATGGGCTCCAGAGCCCCCCGGGCGTCCAGTTCGTCCGCCCGGATGACCGCATAGGGCCCAATGAAGACGTTCTCCCCCACGAAGACCTTCCCGCAGAGGATGGCTGTGGGATCGACGAAGGCGGATTCGGCCACGATGGGGAGATGGCCGGTGGGGTTCTTTCGGATCACGGAGGGCACCCTCGCTTGTTCAGTGATGGTCCGCAATCCTGCCACGCCCCGAGGGGTACGGCAAACGACGTTTTACCCGCGTTCCCCCTTCACGACCCTTCCCCTTTGGCTTCCTCGTCCAGGGCGGCACGAATCCCCGACTCCATGCGTGGATAGCGCAGCTGCACCCCCAGATCCGCCAGTCCCCGTGTTGCCTGTACGGTGCGGGACTCCCGCAAGAAGGAGAGCATCATGGGGCTGAGATGCCCCTCGGCCTCGGCCATGCCCATGCACGGTGGCCCTGGAAGGGACGCAGCGGCGGCGACCGCCTGGAAGAAGGCGGTCATGGAGCGGTGATCTCCGTCCCCCACGTTGTAGGTCTCTCCCGGGGGGCCATGGTCCAGAGCGGCCGCACACAGGGTCACCAGGTCGTCCACGTGGATGCGGTTACCGGGGCCGGATTCCTCGGGCCGGATCACTGGCTGTCCCGCGCGGATCGCCGCCAGCGGCAGCCGTCCGGGACCGTAGATTCCGGGAACCCTCAGGATCACCACCGACACCCCCGTTTCTTCCATGAGCTGGCGCAGCCGCTGTTCGGCATCCAGGCGGCGTCGGGCCCGGTCCGTGGCGGGTGCCGGGGGGGTAAGGTCGTCCACCGTCGCCCCCCCCTGGTCTCCGTAAACCCCGGTGGTGCTCAGGTAGACGATGCGTTCCGGCGGGTTGCGGCGGCAGGCCTCGGTCAGGTGTTCCGTGCGCGGGTCCTGTGTGCCCTGCGCCGGTGGCGGCACGCTGTGCAGCACCAGGGCGCCCATGAGGGGCACCGCTTCCAGACCCTCTCCCGTGTCCATGTCGGCACGCAGGGTCTCGATCCCCCGGGCGCGAAGGGCTTCGGCCCGTTCGGGGGAGCGGACCACCCCGAGGACGCGATGCCCCCGGGTTTGCAGGGTATGCGCCAGGCGTTCCCCCACGTAACCGCAGCCCATGATGACCACTGGTGTCATGATGCCTCTCCTGAAGAGCAGAATCCCCGTCTAATGTAACAGGCTCAGCGGGGATCACTGCACCACGATAAAAAAGGCCCCCGGATCGCTCCGGGGGCCTTCGTGGATCAGCGTGGTCCCGGTATCCGCGCTGGGCGGTCCGGGCCACGATCCCTCGGCTCAGGCACTGGAGAGCTTGGGTTGCCCCAGCTTACCCCGGGTGCGCACCTTGCGACCGGACTGGGCCGGCAGGGCCTGGGCCTCACTCTCGTCGGCCTTGGGGGCCGAGGGGAGGGCGGGTTCCCGAACGTTCCCTTCCACGGCCACCTGCAGCCCCTTGCGATAGGCGTCCTGTGCCAGTTTCTCTTCACCCAGCTGCTCCAGGAGTTCACCCAGCTCACGGTAGGCCTCGGCACTCGGGCGTGCCGCCACGCTGGACTCCAGGTAGCCCCGGGCCTTGCCCCAGGCCTTGGCCAGCTTGCTCAGACGGCCGAGGGTGAGCAGCAGTACCGGATCGCGGCGGTGATCCCGCAGCCAGCCCTCCGCCACGCCGATGGCACGGTTGGCGTCGTTCACCGACAGCAGGCCGTAGAGGTAGACCAGCTTCTCGTTCCAGCGTTGCTTGATGGCCGTGCGCAGGACGGCTTCGGCACGGTCGGGCTCGTTGAGCTTGATGAGGGCGTGGGCATAGGGCTCCACCAGCTCGTGCCGGTTGCGGGAGGCCTTGGGAAGATTCACCCAGATGCCCTCCAGTTTGCCCAGTTCTCCCGTCTCGGCCAGCTCCATGGCACGCGAGGCGAAGGCCTCCGTTTCCATCCGATCCAGGGCCTCGCTATCCAGGGCCCGGGCCTTGCGCAGGTCCGGCAGGATGGCCAGCAGGGCGCCGCAATCACTGGTTTCCTGGTATAGACGGGCCCGCAGGCGCAGGAGCTGGGGGTGGTTGGGGGCGATGTCGTTCAGGTGGCGCAGGGCGCTGGTGGCCTGGGCGTATTCGCCATGGTCCAGCTGCAGCTCCGCCTGGGTGAGACCCACGGCCACGTCCGACCCGGTCTCGGCCTGGGCGGCCTGGCGCAGGTAGTCGTCGCGGCGGTCATAGGCCCCCTGCATCTGCGCGGCCCGGGCCGCGGAGAGGTAATTGAGCATGGGGGAATCGCCACGGCGGGCGGATTGCACCAGCAGCTTCTCGGCCTTGTTCCAGCGGCCTTCGGTCATCTCCGCCATGCCCTGGGCAAGGCCACGCTGGCAAACCATGGCCTTCTTCTGCTGCCGCCGGGCGCTCATGGTGCCGGGCAGACCGAACAGCCCCACCAGGAAACGGATGACCCCGTAGAGCACCAGCAGCACCACCACCATGGCGGCGATGTAGAAGGCCAGGCTGGTTTCCAGGCTCATGTCGCCATAGGCGAAGAGGACGTAGCCGGGTTCCTCCATGAACAAGAGGGTGCCCACCGCAGACGCGATGAGGACCAGAAAGATGACAATCAATGATTTCATGGCTTATCCCTCCACCTGATCGAGCAGTTCGTAGGACTTGCCAATCTCCGGCTGTTCGGACCGCAGTTCACGCTTCTGCAGGTCTTCGAGGCGCTTCATAAGCGGTCCCACCGGTTCGGAGGCAAAGTATTCCACCAGGAGTTCGCGGGCACCCTCCAGGTTCTTGCGGTAGTCCTCCTGGTCGTAGCGCAGGGCGGCCAGTCGGGCCGACTCGATGCGCAGGGCCAGGACCTGGCGCATGAACAGCTCGGTGTCGGCGTCGGGCATGGAACGCACCACCTGCTGGTGCTGGCGCACGGTGATGTGGTCGTTCAGCTCGTTGAGCACCTGGTAGTAGGCGCGCTCCCACCAGGGATCACCCTCGCCGGGTTCACCCAGGGCCACCATCTGGCTGCCCTGGTCGTTGTCGGGCTCCTTCATGGGCAGGGGTTTGAGTTCGGTGGAGATCTCCTCCAGTGCATCGACGATATCGTCCACCTGGCTGCCGTCATATTCCTTGAGGGCCTTGCGCTCCTCGGCGATGGCGTCCCGCACGTCGCCGTAGTCCGGATCGCCCATTTCCTTGAGCATCTCGTCGGCAGCGGCCAGGGCCGCCATGGATCCGTCGGCGTCATTCATGAAGTCCATGCGGTGCTGGGCGATGCGCAGCAGGTAGCTCACCTCGGAGACCTTCCACTCCCGCTCAGGGCGGTCGGTCTGGTCCTGCAGGGCAGCGAGGCCTTCCTCAAGTGTCTCCAGGCGGCGCTGCTGGCCCTCGCTCATGTCATCCAGCTCGGCCCGGGCCTCTTCGAGAGAGCGTTCCAGCTCGCTACGAAGGTCGCTTTCCAGCTGGTTCACCTCATCCGGCAGGCCGGCGGTGCGTTCCTCCATCTCGGAGAGGTCCTTCAGGGCACTGCTGAGGCGTTCGTCTGCCTCGTTGGCCATCTGCAGGGCGTCCTTGGCGGTGGAGGAGGCGTTCATGGCCACGCCCAGGGCGAGGATCACGGCGACGCCGCCCACCACCAGGGGCAGCTTGTTGCCCCGGCCGTTGCCATTGCCAGAACCGCCTCCCGGTGGAGGGGTGCGGCCGGCGGAGCCGCCGCCACCGCCCTGGCCGGGGGCGGTCTTCGGCGCGGTTCCGGGCTTGGCGGCCCCGGCCGTGGCACTGCCGGAGGCCTTCGGGGGCGTTGCCCCCTTGCCCGGTTCATTGCTGCCGGCCCCACTCTTGGCCGGCTCGGTCTTCGCAGTGTCAGCTTTGTTATCCACGGGATTAGATGCCTCGGGCTTTGGGGTTTGGGATTGACCAGCCCCGGCCGCGGGCGTGCTGTTCTTGCTGCCCCCGGCCGCGGCCTTTTCGGATGAGGAGGATCCACCTGAACCGGAGGGGGCGGCCTCGGATGCCTGCCCTTCGGCGGGCTTGGTGCCGATCTGTCCGGAGAGGTTGTCGCGGTCCTTGGGATCGGCGTTATAGGCGGCCGTGTCCCGAACCGGGGTGGAACCCGGTGCGCCTTCGGCCGGGCGCCCGCCCCCGACAGGCGCCTGGTTCTGGTCCACCGGGCCCGTGCCGGTCACCCGGGTCGCCTTTGACTTGTTGCCGCCTCTAGCCTTCTGATTGGATTTCTGTCTACTCATGAGTTTGCTTCCTCTTTTCAGCCCATTTCTGCACGGCCTCCAGCATGGCCTCGTCGCTGGGGTCGTCGGCCACGACTGGGGTCTGTTTGAAGCCCATCTCCCGGGCCGTGTCCACCATGCGGTCGCAGCCCACCACCAGGGGTGTGCAGCGCAGCCAGGACCGCCCCGCCTCGCCCAGCATATCGAACAGGTTGCGCAGGGCCTCGCTGCTCGTGATGGTGATCACGTGGTCCCCTCCCTGCGAACATTGCCGCAGCACGGGACCGGGGTCGGCGTCGGGCCGTCCGCGGTGGTAGGCCTCGGCATAGGTCACCTTCGCCCCACGAGCAGTGAGTGTAGCACCTAGCAGTTCCCGTCCCCCTTCGCCCCGGAAGATGACGACGGTCTGTCCCGCCACGTCCTGCAGCTGAGGCTGCGCCAGCAGGGACTCGCTGTCGAAGCGTTCCGGAGGACAGATGTCCGCCCGGTAGCCCCGTCTTTCCAGGGCCTGGGCCGTCTTGCGGCCCACGGTGGCCAGTTTCAGGTCCGGGGGGAGAGCACCCCGCCGGGCCTGGATGCGTTGGGTGGCCCGATGGACCGCGTTGGGACTGATGAAGATGGCGATCTGGAAGTCGTCCAGGCCGTCGATGATGGCATCCAGGGCGGCCGGATCCGCGGGGGGCTGGATCTCCAGGGCGGGGAAGCGCAGCGTCCGCCCCCCGGCCGCCTCCACCAGACGGCAGAAGCCCTCTGCCTGGTGGGCCGGGCGGGTGACCAGCACCGTCAGGCCCTCCAGGGGGGCTGGTATCCCGTTGGCTTGGGTTGTCTCCCTGGATCCCGCAGTGTTCATGACGGCGTTCAGTCGGGTTGTACCGGGTTCAGTCCCAGGTCGCGGAGGATGCGGTCCGCGCCTTCCCGCAGCAGCTGCTCGGCCAGGGCCACGCCCATTTCGGCGGCCTGCTCCTGCGGGCCCTCCAGGCTGGCGCGGTAGACCATGGAGCCATCCGGTTCGCCCACCAGGCCGCGCAGGTAGAGGCTGCCGTCCTCCCGGATCACGGCGTAGCCGCCGATCGGCACCTGGCAGCCGCCGTTGAGCCGGGTGTTGAAGGCGCGCTCGGCGGTGACCCGCACGAGGGTGTCCGGGTCATTCAGGGGGCCGATGAGCTCCATGACTTCGGGGTCGTTGGCGCGGCACTCGATGCCGATGGCCCCCTGGCCAATGGCGGGCAGGCTCTGATCCGCCTCCAGTACACGGGTGATGCGCTCACCGAAGCCCAGGCGCTTGAGCCCGGCCGAGGCCAGCAGGATGGCGTCGTAGTCACCGTTGTCCAGCTTGGACAGGCGGGTGTTCACGTTACCGCGCAGGTCCAGGACCTGGAATCCGGGGAAGCGGGCCCGGAGCTGGCTCTGGCGGCGCAGGCTGGAGGTGCCCACGCGGGCATTCTCCGGAAGGTCCTCCAGACGGGTGTAGTGATTGGAGACGAAGGCATCGTGGGGGTCTTCGCGGTCCAGGACCACCGGCAGTTCCAGGCCCTCCGGCAGCTGCATGGGTACATCCTTCATGGAGTGCACCGCGATGTCGGCGGTGCCGTCCATCAGGGCGGTTTCCAGTTCCTTCACGAACAGACCCTTGCCGCCCACCTTGGCCAGGGGGGTATCCAGCATCACGTCCCCCTGGGTGGTCATCCTCACCTGGGTGATCTTGACGTCGGGGAACAGTGCCTGGACCCGACGGGCCACCTCCTCCGTCTGCCAGACGGCGAGTGGGCTCTTGCGGGTGGCGATCTTCAATTCGGTCTTGGGCATGGGCGGGTAAGGGCTCGTGTAAAAAGGACCATGTTGGGAATCCGCGGTATCGTACAACGCAACCATACATTATGTCTGCCTTTCAACACACGGGGCAGACGGGGTCGTGTCAACTTTTGTTGACCCAGGCCGGGGTCATGGGTGCCTCAAAGGCACGACGCCTTCAAAGGGCCTTGAGGAATCGGCGGACCTGGGCCACGTGGCGGCGGCTCACCTCCAGGCGTTCGCCGGTCGTCTTGAGCACCACCTCGTAGCCTCCATGGTCGTTCTTCTCCATCCCGCCGAAGCGGTCGCAGGCCACCAGGGCGTTGCGGTGGATGCGCAGGAAACGGTCGCCGAATTCGTCCTCCAGGGTCTTGAGGGGTTCCTCGATGAGCACTTCCCCGTCCTCGTGACGCACCGTGACGTATTTCTGGTCGGCCTGGAAGTAGTGCACCGCCTCCACCGGGATCAGTTCCAGGTTGCCCCGCACCCGGGCACAGATGTGACTGCGCGCAGAGGTCTCCCGGGCGGAGTGATTCAGTTCCTCCAGTTGTGCCCGGTTGGGGCGACGGGCCTTCTCCAGGGCGGAACGGAGGCGCTCTTCCCGTACCGGCTTGAGCAGGTAGTCCACCGCATGGGCCTCGAAGGCCTCGATGGCGTGGGTCTCGTAGGCGGTGACGAAGACGATGGCCGGCGGGGTCTCCATCTGGGCCAGGTGATGGGACGCTTCCAGGCCATCCATGCCGGGCATGCGGATGTCCATGAGCACGATCTCCGCATGGGTTTCCCCGGCCAGGCGGACCGCTTCCATCCCGTTGGCCGCCTCCCCCACCATCTCGTGATCCGGCAGGGCGCGCAGCAGTGAGGCCAGGCGTTCCCGGGCGGGTTGTTCATCGTCGACGATCAGGACCTTCATGGGAGTCTCCTCGGAACCAGGATGTCCACGCGGTAGCGGTCCGGGGACGGGGTGGTCTCCATGCGGGCACGGCCGCGATAGGCCAGGGCCAGGCGCTGGCGGATGCTCTCCTGGGCGAAGCGGTTGCCCGGGCGACGGCACCGGTGGGTCTCGGATGGCATGGGGTTCTCCACGGTGATGCGCAGCATCTCCCCCGCCTGGTGCAGGGCCACGGTCACCGTGCCCCCCTCGGTGCTGGGCTCGATGCCGTGGTAGACGGAGTTCTCCACCAGGGGCTGGAGGATGAGGCTGGGCACAGGATGGTCCGGAGGCAGCCGCTCGTCCACATCCCAATGGACCTGGAGCCGGTCCCCCAGGCGCAGGGCCTCGATGCGCAAATACTGCCGGGCCAGGGCGATCTCTTCCGAGAGGGTGCCCGTCTCCCGGCTGGAGAGGGTGGCGCGGAACAGGTCCGCCAGGTCCATCACCGTGGATTCGGCCACCTCCGGCCGGCTGCGGGTGAGGTTGGCGATGGTGTTCATGCTGTTGAAGAGGAAGTGGGGACGGATGCGTGCCTGCAGGGCCTGTACCCGGGATCGGGCCTCCGCCTCCACGTTGTGCTGCCATTGTTTCTGCACGTAGAGATAGCGCAGGGCCACGGCGCTGACAATGGCACCGATGGCCAGGGTGCGCGCCAGAAACTCGCCTTCGCTCAGTCCGCTCCCCAGGGTCTCCCAGCCCCAGAACCGGCTCAGCAGCAGGGCGAGGAGCGTGAACACCAGGATGATGGCCTGCACGATCAGCCAGGTGCCCGCCGCCGCCGCGAAGGGGCCCAGCCGGTACAGGGGGCGGCGGGCCAGGCACAGGGCCAGGACCGTCCCCAGTGCGTTCCATTGCACGAACAGGGAGATCAGGGCCAGGTTGGCCCAGAAGCCATGGTCCGGCGGGTTGGAGGAGAGGGCCACCAGGAAGGAAAGGAGCTGGGCGATGAGCACCACGAGAAAGAAGGTGCGGCCCTCGCAGAAGTTGGGCAGAAACACCGACTCATCTCCCGGGTTTGCGGGGCCTGGCTTTTCGGACATGGGCTGGCCGGTCCTCGTGTTGCTCGTCTCGCCTCAGTCACCACGGCTGGCGGTGCGGATCAGGTGGGCGCGGGTTTCCGTGCCTCCAGTGTGCCAATGGTATACTAATCGATCCATGTTCAAAGACGCAGACGGGCCATGAATTCTAAGGCATCGCAGGACAAGCCCTGGGGCGGGCGCTTCGCGGAACCCACCGACCGCTTCGTCGAGGCCTTCACCGCCTCGGTGGAGTTCGATCGCCGCCTCTACCGCCATGACATCGAGGGTTCCATGGCCCATGCCCGCATGCTGGCCCGTGTGGGGGTGCTCACCGAAGGGGAGTGCCGGCTGATCCTGGAGGGGCTGGAGGCCATCAGCGCCGAGATCGAGGCCGGCCAGTTCCAGTGGTCCGTGGGCCTCGAGGACGTGCACATGAACGTGGAGGCCCGGCTCACCCAGCGCATCGGCGACGTGGGCAAGAAGCTGCACACCGGCCGCTCCCGCAACGACCAGGTGGCCACCGACATCCGACTCTATCTGCGGGAGGCCATCGATGGCCTCATGGCCGAGTTGCGCCGCCTGCAGCATGGCCTGCTGGATCTGGCCGAGCGGGAGGCCGGGACGGTGATGCCCGGTTTCACCCACCTGCAGACCGCCCAGCCCGTCACCTTCGGCCACCACATGATGGCCTGGTTCGAGATGCTGGAGCGGGATCATGCCCGCCTCGGGGACTGCCGCCGCCGGGTCAACGTGCTGCCCCTGGGCTCCGCCGCCCTGGCGGGCACCCCCTACCCCCTGGACCGGCACTACACCGCCGAGTTGCTGGGCTTTGAGGCCATCTCCGACAACTCCCTGGACGCGGTGAGTGACCGGGACTTCGCCATCGAGTTCTGTGCCGCCGGGGCCCTGATCATGACCCACCTCTCCCGCTTCTCGGAGGAGCTGGTGCTCTGGGCCAGCGCCCAGTTCGGTTTCGTGGATCTGCCGGACCGCTTCTGTACCGGCTCCTCCATCATGCCCCAGAAGAAGAATCCCGACGTGCCCGAGCTGGTGCGGGGCAAGACCGGCCGGGTCAACGGCAACCTGGTGGCCCTGCTCACCCTCATGAAGGCCCAGCCCCTGGCCTATAACAAGGACAACCAGGAGGACAAGGAGCCGCTGTTCGATACCGTGGACACCCTGGCCGGCAGCCTGCGGGCCTTCGCCGACATGGTGCCCCATATCCAGGTGCGGGCCGGGGCCATGGAGGAGGCCACCCGCAAGGGCTTCGCCACCGCCACCGACCTGGCGGACTATCTGGTGTCCAAGGGCATGGCCTTCCGCGATGCCCACGAGGTGGTGGGTCAGGCGGTGCGCCATGGCCTGGAGACCGGTCGTGATCTGGGGGAGATGGAGCTGGAGGAATTGCGGCGTTTTTCCACCACCATCGAGGCGGATGTCTTCGATGTGCTCACCCTGCAGGGCTCCCTGGCGGCGCGCAATGTGCATGGCGGTACCGCCCCAGCCCAGGTGCGGGCGCGCATCCAGGAGGCCCGGGAGCGTCTGGGAGCGGGCTGATCCACGACGCCCCGGGCCGTCTGTGCTATGTTCGCCCTGTGGCCGGCCCGGCCGGGTAAAGGCAAGACCCAAACGACAAGACCCATAAGAACGAGCGGCCCCGGCAGGGCCAGGCCGTCCCCGGCACGGGGTGCGGATTGCCCGTTTGCGGGCGCGTCGATGAGACCGGCCTGCCGGGTGCGGAGGAGGATTGGATGTCACCCCAATCGGTACTGGTGGTGGACGATGAGCCCAATATCGTCCTCTCGCTGGAGTTCCTGATGAAACAGGCGGGTTTCGATGTGCGCGTCGCCCGGGACGGCGAGAGCGCCCTGGAGGCCGTGCGCCAGCAGCAGCCACAGGTGATCCTGCTGGACGTGATGCTGCCCCGGCGGGACGGCTACGAGGTCTGCCAGACCATTCGCGCCAATCCCGAATGGCGTGATGTGCGCATCCTCATGCTCACCGCCAAGGGCCGCCAGATCGAGAAGGAGAAGGGCCTGGCCATGGGGGCGGATGACTACATCACCAAGCCCTTCTCCACCCGCGAGGTGGTGGAACGGGTGCGCGCCTACATGCCCCAGGGCGAAACCTGAGCCCTGTGAAGCCCGATCCCGGTGGATAGACCCCTGCCCATCCTCCTCGCTCTGGCCCTCGTCGTGGTCTTCGGCTACGGCGCCATGGTGGGGGTGGCCAACTGGGAACTCCTGGCCCGGGGGCATCCGCCCCGGGATCTGTTCGGTGCCCCGCTCATGGGGGCACTGGCCCTGCTCCCGCCCCTGGGCCTTTGCGCCTGGCTCATCCGCCGCCAGGTGCGCCGGCCGGCCCGCATCCTGGCCCGGGATGCGCGTGCCCTGCTGGAATCCCGCACCGCCGACACCGGGATCACCCTCCCCCGGGGGCATGCCCTGGGAGAGCTGCCCGCCGCCGTGCAGGCCCTGGCCGATGCCCTCAAGGGATCCCGCCGGGAGATCCGCGGCGCCATGGCCACCGCCACCGCCCAGATCAACGAACAGAAGAGCTGGCTGGAGACCATCCTCCAGGGACTGGCCGAGGGGGTGGTGGTGTGCAACCGCCGCCACCAGATCCTGCTCTACAATCCCGCCGCCGTCGCCCTCCTGGAGTCCCCCGAGGCGGTGGGTCTGGGGCGGCCGCTGTTCGATGTCGTCTCCCGGGCCCCGGTGATCCACACCCTGGAGCGCCTGGAATGGCGCCAGGGACAACGCAAGGGCGGTCCAGCGGACCTCACCGCCCGCTTCGTCTGCACCAACGCCCCGGCGACCCGGGTCCTGCAGGGCCGCATGTCCCTGATCCTGGACGGTCGGGGGGAGACCAGTGCCTATCTGGTCACCCTCGTGGACATCTCCAGCGAGGTGGACATCATGCAGCAGGTGGATGCGGTGCGCCGCGCCCTCACCACGGACCTGCGGGGCGCGGTGGGCAACCTGCGGGCCGCCGCCGAGACCCTGGATGCCCATTCGGAGATGTCCCTGGAGGATCGCCGCGCCTTCCAGCAGGTCCTGCGCAGCGAGAGCGAGACCCTGAGCACGCGCCTGGAGGAGCTGGCCGAACGCTTCCGAGGCCACGCCCTGGGGCGCTTCCCCATGTCCGACCTGTACAGCAGCGATCTTGTCGAGGGGGTGGTTCAACGGCTGCAGGATCTCCCCGGGGTCACCCTGGAGCTGGTGGGGCAGCCCCTCTGGATCCAGGGGGACAGCCTCTCCCTGGTGCAGGCCCTGGAGGGGCTGGTGCGGTACCTGGTGCGGCATACCGGGGCCCGGCGATTCCGGGCGGAGACCCTCCTGGGGGACCGCCGTGTCTACCTGGACCTCACCTGGCGGGGGGAGGCCGTGCCGGCGGCGGAACTGGACCGCTGGCTGGACTCCGGGATGGGGGACGAAATGGGGGGGCAGACCCTGCGGGATGTGCTGGAGCGCCACGGCATCGAACTCTGGAGCCAGGCCTGCAGCGACGGCGAGCACGCCCTCCTGCGTCTGCCCATGATCGCCCCCAGCCGACCCCAGTTCCAGCCGGATGGGGCACAACTGCCGCCACGGCCGGAGTTCTACGATTTCGGCCTCATGCGCGAGCACGAGGGCGACCCGAAGCGGGCCGCCACCCCCCTGGAGGATCTCACCTTCGTGGTCTTCGACTGCGAGATGACCGGGCTCAACCCCGTGGGCGGGGACGAGATCATCTCCATCGCCGGGGTGCGGGTGGTCAAGGGCCGGGTGCTCACCGGAGAGACCTTCGAACAGCTCATCCACCCGGGCCGCCCCATCCCCCCCAGTTCCATCCGCTTCCATGGCATCACCGACGATCAGGTGCGGGACAAGCCCCTCATCACCGAGGTGCTGCCCCGTTTCAAGGCCTTCGTGGGGGATGCGGTGATGGTGGCCCACAACGCCGCCTTCGACATGAAGTTCATCAGCCTCAAGGAGCCGGCCTGCGGCCTGCGCTTCGACAACCCGGTGCTGGACACCCTGCTGCTGTCGGTGATGGTGGAGGACGAGAACGAGGATCACTCCCTGGATGCCCTCATCACGCGGTACGGCATCGACATGGAGGGACGCCACACGGCCCTGGGGGACGCCGTGGCCACGGCCCACCTGCTGGTGCGCCTCATGGAGCGCCTGCGCGCCCAGGGCTATCGCACCTTCGGGGAGGTGATGCGCTCCTCCAGCATGGCCGCCCAGTTGCGCCAGCGCGAGCGCAGCATCAGTCACCAGGATGGCGCCGGTCCGGCGGCGGGGATGTGATGCCGTGAACGGCGAGCCCGTCCGTCGGGGTCGAAGCGGTGTCCGGCGTCTCCCGGCCAGCGGCGCCCGGGAACGCTATGTGGCCGCCTTCCTGCTGGGCCTGGTGCTGTTCTTCCCGCCCCTGCTGGCGGTCTTCGACGCCCCCGCCCGACCCATGGGCATCCCGCTGCTGTTCCTCTATCTCTATGGGGCCTGGCTGGGTCTGATCCTGGTGATCGTGCTCGTTGCCTTGCGCTCGGTGCACACCGACGAGGGGGAGGATCCCCCCGGGCCCCCGGAGTCAGGGCCATGAACACCGCCATGGTGGTGGGGGTGTCGCTGGTCTACCTGCTGGCGATGTTCGCCATCGCCTTCTGGGGGGACCGGCATTCCGGGCGGGACGGCGGGCTCATCCAGGGGCCCTATGTCTACGCCCTGTCCATCGCCGTCTACTGCACCTCCTGGACCTTCTACGGCAGTGTCGGCCTGGCGGCGGAACAGGGTGTGCACTACCTGCCCATCTACCTGGGCCCCACCCTCATGGCGGCCCTGTGGTGGATCGTGCTGCGCAAGATGGTGCGCATCTCCAAGATCAACCGCATCACCTCCATCGCCGACTTCATCGCCTCGCGCCACGGCAAGCGGCCCCTGCTGGGGGGGCTGGTGGCGGCCATCGCCCTGGTGGGTCTGGTGCCCTACATCGCCCTGCAGCTCAAGGCCGTATCCATCACCTTCTCGGTCATGGTGGACTATCCGGTGGCGGCGGATGCCCTGGTGGGCAACGGCGCCTTCTACACCGACGAGGCCTTCTACGCCGCCCTCATCCTGGCCGCCTTCGCCATCCTCTTCGGCACCCGTCATGTGGATGCCTCGGAACACCACTCGGGCATGGTGGCGGCCATCGCCTTCGAGTCCCTGGTGAAGCTGATCGCCTTCCTGCTGGCGGGGGCCGTGATCACCTTCGTGCTCTTCAGGGGGCCGGCGGATCTGTTCGGCCAGGCGGCGGGGCATCCGCGGCTCTCGGAGCTGTTCCACATGGGCAGCCCGGGAGACTACGGAAACTGGATCGCCCTCACCCTGGTGTCCATGCTGGCCATCCTGGCCCTGCCCCGCCAGTTCCAGGTGGCGGTGGTGGAGAACGTGCGCGAGCGTCATGTGCGGGACGCCGCCTGGCTCTTCCCCCTGTATCTGTTCGCCATCAACCTCTTCGTGCTGCCCATCGCCTTCGCCGGGGTGCTGCTGCTGGAGGATTCCGGGGTCCATCCGGACACCTATGTCCTCGCCCTGCCCCTGTCCCGGGAGTGGACCGCCCTGGCCCTGGTGGTCTTCCTGGGGGGGTTGTCGGCGGCCACCGCCATGATCGTGGAGACGGTGGCCCTGGCCACCATGCTGGGCAACGACCTGGTCATGCCCGCCCTGCTGCGCCTGCGCTGGCTGAACCTGGAACGGCGCACCGATCTCACCCGGCTGGTGCTGCGCATCCGCCGCGCCGCCATCCTGGGGGTGATCCTGCTGGGGTATGTCTACATCCGCGCCACCGGGGACACCCTGGCCCTGGTGGGGATGGGTCTGGTCTCCTTCTGCGCCGTGGCCCAGTTCGCCCCGGCCCTCATCGGCGGCATCTTCTGGAAGGGTGCCACACGCCAGGGGGCCCTGGCGGGCATGGCCGCGGGGTTCGTCGTCTGGGCCTACACCCTCTTCCTGCCCACACTGGCCCATGCCGGCTGGGTGCCCGAGGCCTTCGTCCTCGACGGCCCCTTCGGCCTCGCCCTGCTCCGGCCCCACGCCCTGTTCGGACTGGAGGGCCTGGCACCGGTGACCCATGCCCTGGTGTGGTCCATGCTGGTGAACCTGGGGGCCTACGTGGCGGTCTCCCTGCTCACCCAGCACGACGCCATCGAGCGCATCCAGGCCAGCCTGTTCGTGGACGTCTTTCGCCTGTCGGCGGGGCGTTACGGCATCTCCCGCTTCTGGCGCGGATCGGCCACGGTGGAGGACCTCTTCGACCTGCTGCGCCGCTTCATCGGCGAGGACCGGGCCCGCCGGGCCTTTGACGAGTATGCCCGCCAACACGGGGTGGACCTGTCCCGCACCCGGGACGCCGATGCCGAACTGGTGCACCTGTGCGAACGGCTGCTGGCGGGCTCCGTGGGCACGGCCTCGGCGCGGGTGCTGGTGTCCAACGTGGCCCAGGGGGAGGTGGTGAGCCTGGACGAGGTGATGGAGATCCTGGACGAGGCCAGCCAGGTCATCGCCTACAGTCAGGAACTGGAGGCCAAGTCCCGGGAGCTGGAGGCGGCCACAAGGGATCTGCGCGCCGCCAACGCCCAGCTGCAGCAGCTGGACCGCATGAAGGACGACTTCATCGCCACCGTCACCCATGAGCTGCGCACGCCCCTCACCTCCATCCGCTCCTTCACCGAGATCCTGCATGACCACCCGGAGCTGGAACCGGAGCGCCGCCAGGCCTTTCTGGGCATCATCATCAGCGAGAGCGAGCGCCTCACCCGGCTCATCAACCAGGTGCTGGACCTGGCCAAGCTGGAATCCGGGGCCATGCGCTGGTACCCCGAATCCTGGGACATGAACGATATCCTGCAGGACGCCGCCCAGGCCACGGGCCAGCTGTTCGAGAACAAGGGCGTACGCCTGGATCTGGAACTACCCGACGGGCCGGTGCCCTACACCACTGACCGGGACCGGCTCATGCAGGTGGTCATCAACCTGCTCTCCAATGCCGTGAAGTTCGCCCCCGAGGGCACGGGGCAGGTCGCCCTGCGCATGGTGGCGGAGGCGGAGGCACTGCGGGTGGAGGTGGAGGATAACGGTCCGGGTATCCCGGAGGCGGAGGCGCCCCATCTGTTCCAGAAGTTCCGCCAGGTGGGGGATGTGCTCACCGACCGGCCCCAGGGCACCGGCCTGGGGCTGGCCATCTCCCGCCGTATCGTCGAGCATCTGGGGGGGCGCATCTGGGTGGACCCAAGGCCCGGCAAGGGGGCCCGTTTCGTCTTCACCCTGCCCCGGTGAATGTAGGTTGCAGTTCCCGGGGTGGGGAATCGACGGGCTCGTGCGCTGAGGTTTTCCAGGCGGGTCATCCATTCATCCCATGGGCGTCAGCCGGGTGGCGATGAAGACCTGCCGGTGAACCCTGTATACCGGGTTTAGTCCTGAATCAGTGGGCTGAGCCATGCCCCCAGGTCCCGCACCTCGTCGGCGCAGACGCTGTGGGGCATGGGGTACTCGTGCCATTGCAGGTCCACCCCCAGGGCCTGCAGGGCCCGGGACGAGTGGCGGCCGAAGTCCACGGGGATCACCGGATCCATGCTGCCGTGGGCCATGAACACGGGCAGCCCCCGGGCCCGTTCCGCCAGTGTGATCCCGGCCTTCTGTGCATCGGGCAGGTAGGTGGACAGGGCGAACACGGCATCGGGTCCCGGACCTTCCCCCAGACCCGCCAGCAGGGCCACGGCCCCGCCCTGGGAGAACCCCCCCAGGATCACTCGCTTGTGCTCCCCGCGGGCCCGGGCCACCAGTTGCTGGATCAGCCCCACGGTCTCGCCCACCTGGGCATGGTCCTCCCCCCGGCCCGGGTCCAGGGCCAGGAAGTCATACCAGGCCCGCATGGCCATGCCGTTGTTGAGGGTCACCGGGCGCACCGGGGCATGGGGGAAGACGAAGCGTACGGCCGCCCCCGGCGGCAGGGGCAACTCCGGCACGATGGGCTCGAAGTCGTGGCCATCGGCCCCCAGGCCGTGGAGCCAGAGGATGCAGGTGTCGGGATGGGGGCCGGTATCGACGACGACGGATTCCAGGGGGGTGGTGTCCATGACGATGCGGATGACCTTGGGTTGAGGGGTACGGGATGGGGACGGGCCCCGGGGGCGCATTGTAGGGCCCACCGGCCCCCGGCGTCTGCAGGGGACAGCTGAAGCACCGTGTGCCCGATGCGCCCAAATCCGCTATCCTGATGCGTCGAAACGGGGTGCCGGGGATCCCGGGGTCCTCGGGGCGCGGACCCGCGGTCCGGGACCCCCGGATCACCGATCCTCTCCCCAGAACGCCGAACCAGCTTGGAGCGCGCTATGTCCCAGTTCAAAGGTTACTTCCCCCTGGTCCGCCCCCGCCGCATGCGGCGCGACGCGTTCTCCCGCCGGCTGATGCGCGAGAACCTGCTCACCCCCGACGACTTCATCTATCCGGTGTTCGTGCTGGAGGGGCAGGGTCAGCGGGAGCCGGTACCCTCCATGCCGGGGGTGAATCGCCTCTCCATCGACCTGCTGGTGGAGGAGGCCCGCGCCGCCGCCCGCCTGGGGATCCCGGCCATGGCCCTGTTCCCCGTGACCCCGGACGGGAAGAAGACCGAGGACGCCGCCGAGGCCTACAACCCCGATGGCCTGGCCCAGAACGCGGTGCGGGCCCTGAAGGACGCCGTGCCGGAGATGGGGGTGATCACCGACGTGGCCCTGGACCCCTTCACCATCCACGGGCAGGACGGCCTCATCGACGAGACCGGCTACGTGCTCAACGACGAGACCGTGGAGGTGCTCACCCAGCAGGCCCTGTCCCACGCCGAGGCCGGCGCCGACGTGGTGGCCCCCTCGGACATGATGGACGGGCGCATCGGCGCCATCCGCGAGGCCCTGGAGGAGGCGGGCCATATCCACACCCGCATCCTGGCCTACTCCGCCAAGTACGCCTCCAGTTTCTACGGTCCGTTCCGGGATGCCGTGGGTTCCGCCGCCAACCTGGGGGCCGGCAACAAGTACACCTACCAGATGGACCCCCACAACTCCGACGAGGCCCTGCAGGAGGTGGCCATGGATCTGGAGGAAGGGGCCGACATGGTCATGATCAAGCCCGGCATGCCCTACCTGGACATCGTGCGCCGGGTGAAGGAGACCTTCGGCGTGCCCACCTTCGCCTACCACGTGAGCGGGGAGTACGCCATGCTCAAGGCGGCGGGCCAGAACGGCTGGATCGACGAGAAGGCCTGCGTGCTGGAGGCCCTCACCTGCATGAAGCGCGCCGGGGCGGACGGCATCCTCACCTACTACGCCCGTCAGGCCCTGGAGTGGATGGACTGAAACCCATGGCCCGGGATCGTTACGCCGTCCTCGGCAACCCCATCGGACACAGCAAGTCCCCCCTCATCCATGGCCTGTTCGCCCGCCAGACGGGGCAGGCCATGGAATACGAGGCGGTGCTGGCCCCGGAGGACGGTTTCGCCGACACGGTGCGGGGTCTGGTGGCGCAGGGCTACCGGGGCTTCAACGTCACCGTGCCCTTCAAGCCCCAGGCCTTTGATCTGGCCGACACCCTTGCCCCCCGGGCCCGGCGCGCGGGGGCGGTGAACACCCTGATGGTCGAGGGGACACGCCTGATCGGGGACAACACCGACGGGGCGGGCCTGGTGGCCGACCTGACGCGCAACCTGGGGCAGGATCTGGCCGGGCGGCGGGTCCTGCTGCTGGGGGCCGGGGGAGCGGCCCGGGGCGTGCTCCAGCCCCTGCTGCAGGCGGGGGTCGGCACGCTGCACATCGCCAACCGTACCGCCGCCCGGGCCCGGGACCTGGCGGCGGATTTCGCCGACCTGGGCGCGGTCACCGGCGGCGGCCTGGAGGACCTGGCCGGGCGGCAATACGATCTGGTGATCAACGCCACCGCCGCCGGCCTGGGGGACCAGGTCCCTCCCCTGCCCGATGACCTGCTGGCCCCCGGGGCCGGATGTTATGACATGATGTACGGCGACACCCCCACGGCCTTCGTGCGCTGGGGCCGGGACCACGGTGCCGCCTGGACCGCCGACGGCCTGGGTATGCTGGTGGAACAGGCCGCCGAGGCCTTCTTCCTTTGGCGGGGCTGTCGGCCCGATACCGCTCCGGTGCGGGCGCAACTGAGGCCCGGGGCATGAACGCCCCACCGCCCCCGGCCAGCCCGCTGCCGTTTCCCGTTCCGATCCAGGAGAGGTTTTGCCCATGCGTTACCTGATCCCGTCTTTCCTCCTCGCCGCCGTCGTGGTCCTTTCCGGTTGCACCACCCTGGATCCCTACACCCGGGAGGAGAAGGTGAGCAAGGCCGCCAAGGGGGCCGCCATCGGGGCCCTTGGAGGGGCCGTGGTGGGCAGTCTCAGCGGCGACCACG